>JAACFD010000007.1 GCA_009937555.1 Chlamydiales bacterium
TCGAAAACCCACTACTAAAACAAGAGGTAAAGTCTAAAAAAATTGACGAGGTGCGCGTTCCTTTGACTATGTCCCCCAAAAAAAGAGAGGTGAAGTTTAAACAAGCTCTTTTAATGGGGCGCTTTAGAGAGCAAGAAAGAAAGGACTTAAAAGCTTTATTTCATGATATCAACTATGAAGACCGTGTTCATTTTACAGAAAGTGAAAGGCTACTAATAGATGCAGTAAGAGAGTATGGCTCAGAAGACGACTCTCAACTTTTAATTGCTGAAGGAAATGAAAGCTTAGAGAGTCTAGCTAATGATATCTATTTTTTATATTTAACTCTGTACCAGCCAGAGTTACTTCCTTCTGTTGATATTGAAGAGATTATTAGAAAGGCTAAAGAACGTGAGCTAAGTAGTCTTTTATTAAGTGAAGCTTCCCTAGACCCAGACCTCTCTGAGGGAGATGAATTCTCAGTTAGAGAATTAACAGAAGCTGAGACCAAGTTTATTAGCTGATTCCTATCTCTTGCTAACTCTCGTATCAAGAAATTTATATAATCTTAACACAGGTCTTACTTTTCTTTAACTTATTTACCTTATAATTAATGTGTTGTGATTAATTAAGTTAAATATAAAAGGAGAGTAATATGACTGAATCATATGGACCTATAACAAGTGCTGTAAGGCAAGCTACTTATGCTGAGGGAAGAGATGTCGGTACCTATCAAACACCTGCTCATGGTAAGTATAAAGATAATGACGTCTCGGTATTAGTGACTACAAGGATTCAAGAAGTAGCCGGTAAAAACCTGGGAGTTTCAGGAATTACACGTCTAAAAGCAAGTACAAAAGTAGAGGTTAAAAAGCCTGGTAAGAGAGCAAAAACAGAAAGAAAAATGGTCACTAGGGACACAATAGGAGAGATTAAAGCTGCTATTTTAGCCACTAAAATGAACCCTTCTAGAGGAGCTATTTTAAGTAGTGCTAATTCCTTTCACTCTTTAGATGATGTGTTGAATAAGCTAGACTCTTTACAGTCAGGGATTTTTTATTCCTCGCATGGCGCGCCAGAGGGAGTAATTGGTAAATATAGTCCTGAAATCAACACTCTAGCTTTTGCAGCAGGAGACTACGATCAAGTAAGCATTTTAGCAAAATTAGATTCAAAAGATGCAGACCTTACAATCTCAAATATTGTCTTAGGAAAGATGTTTGTAAGCCGTTTTAATAGTACAGATGGTATTTTTGATACAGGTGCAGATCAAATTCGTCTTTATAATGATGGGGTATATACTGCAAGTTTAACGAAAGCTGAAGACGGTAGTTTTAATTTTACTGGAGCAGTTAGTGATGAGCAAAAAGCAAGTTTATTTACCCAGGCTGATGCAGCAGGTTTAACTCTGGCAGGAATTGAAAGAGCAGTAGTTGAAGAAGAAGACGATCTTTCATTTGTAGTGGATATTGATGATGACACACTTATTTCTACTGATGAAGAGCTTGAGTCTTTGCTAGGTGATATTGAAGAAGGACTTCCTGAAGCTACAGGAGAAAAAGTTGATACTCCAACAACAAGCTATGCCTGGTATGATCCAAGAGGCTATAGCGCTAGACAAGTTGCTGGAGCAGCTGTTACAGCACTAGCTGCTGGAGCTTTAATTTACGCTGCACGTAGTAGTGGTAATCCAGGCGCAGCTAGAGAAGTACTAAGTGGGGCTTACAGCGTAACTCCAGCTAGTATCAATACAGGTGTTGCGGTGAGCTACCTGAGAGGAGGGCACTAATAGTACTTTAAGCTTAAAAGTGTTAATAATCCTAAAAACTTCTAGGGTAGCTTTACCCTAGAAGTTTTTTTATTTGTAATTGCGCTTGACGCAATAACTTTAACTTTCTTACTCTTTTAAGAAAACGGATCTTAACAAGGGCATAGCATTCATGTGGCAATCACTACACTTTCTAAGTACTTCTAGTGTTGGAGAAATTTTACTAATACTTCTTTTAGCATTTTTATTTTCCTATGCTAGTAAACGCTTAATTAATTACCTCCTTAAGCGCTCGATAATAACCGTATGGTTAAAGGCTTTTTTAGAATCTTTGCTAAAGCCCCTTCAGGTTCTTATCTGGATTATAGCGCTTATAGGTGTAGGAGAAGCTCTATTTGCAGATCCTATTTTGTCAAAGAGCCTAGAGGGCTTTGACTTTTTCTCTAAAGATAAGCTAAGCCTTTTTAGAAAGGTCAGTTTAGTTATTTTTATATCTGTTGTATTTCTCAAGTGGAAAAAGCGTATTACCCAACTTTTCACACAAAAAGCTATATTTAAGGAGCATATAAAAGAAATTGATGAAGCCTTATTTGTTGCTCTGAGTAAGCTATTAACAGTAGTAACGCTTGTCCTTACTATCTTAATGACTCTAGACTCGCTTGGTGTTCCTATTCAAACCCTAATTGCTTTTGGTGGTATCGGTACATTTGCAATTTCTTTAGCAGGTAAAGATGTAGTAGCTAACCTTTTTGGGGGACTAGTTATTTACATTAATCGCCCTTTTTCAGTAGGTAACTGGATCAACTCTCCTAATAAAGGCTTTGAAGGAGTTGTTGAAGATATCGGTTGGTATATGACACGTATAAGAACCTTTGCTAGAAGACCTATGTATATCCCGAATGCTATCATTACTGAGGCCATTATAGAGAACCCTGGAAGGATGTATAACAGAAGGATTAAAGCTGACATTGGAGTGCGTTATGAAGATATATCCAAAGTTCAAGCAATAACAGATCAGATTGATGCAATGGTTCGTAATCATCCTGATATTGATACTAAGCAGTTTATATTAATTGATTTTGTAGAGTTTGCTAGCAGTTCACTAAATATTAACGTGTATTGCTTCACTAAAACGACTAAATGGGCTGAATATAGAAAAATTCAACAAGATGTATTTTTAAAAATAGCTAAAATTGTAGAGGATAATGGAGCTGAAATAGCCTTTCCTACAAGAACGCTACATATTGAAGGTCAAGATATCACTCCCCCAGAGGAAAAAGTAAGTAAGTAGCTTTCTTAAGGCATTGCTTTTAAGTTGTTAGTGTCCTTTTTGGACTAGAAAAGCATTTTCATGCTATAATAGGGGGTAGACCCGGGTGTAATATAGCTATGATCAGGTTAAGCATTTTTAAATTTCCTTCTTTTTTAAAGTTTCTCTTAGCTCTTTTTTTAAGTCTAAGCTGCGTTATTGCTATGCCTGTTTTTGCTGATGCTAATGACTCCGAAAACTACTTAGCTAAAGAGCTAGAGTTTAGAAAGATTGAGCGATGGGTTCGTTGGAGAGGTTTAGGCCTGGATAAATGGACAATTGACAGTATTAAGCAAAATGTGATCAAGCTACTGGAAGAAGATATTCACAGAGAAAAAAGAAGGGTTCATACATTAGTTAGATTTAAGGTCTTAACAGCCGAACAAGGTGATTTTCTTAAAAAACACATCAAGCATACTCTAGAAGATAAGCTACCACATTTGTGGCTACTTTTTCATAAGCAAATTGTTAGAGACAATCGAGAAGAGATGATGGTACTCAACAAGGAAGTAGAAAGGCTTATTAAAGAGAGTAAAGAAATTAGGCAGCAAGCCTCTAAGTTGAGACCAAAAGAAAGAGCAGATCTATTTGCAGAGGTTACTGAACTAGAAGAAAAAGCTGAAGAAATGAAGTCACGCCATGATGCCCTTAAAGAAGAAAATAAAAAAATTAAGAAACAATACAATCATTCTTTTGCTGATTTTTACCGTAGCTATAAAAAAGGAGATGAAAAGCATAATTAACTAAAGAATGACCAGAGTTTTTCCGAAAGCTTCTTTGAACAGAAGCTTAAGCAAGGGGAAAGCTCTACATGTCGTCTCACTATTCTCATTTTTACACTAAATACCAATCTCTTAGAGTTGCTGAAATTTCATTTCAAAACCCATCTCTTACTCAGCATCAAACAAAATCAAGGCTTAAAAAACGAAAGTGCCCTAAAGGTAAAAGCTTTCAAGAAGTTTTAGAAGGCTATTTAAAAAAGACTAGTTCTTAAATTTTTGATAACAACTCAATAGCGTCTTGGTTGTGTGCTTTTTTTGCATGACTCAATAAGCTTTCTCCATTTGGTAGAGAAAGCTCTTTTAATGCCTTCCCTAGATTCTTAGATAAGCATATTTCTAGTAGTGTTGAACGTTTTGTTAGAAACTCATGGCAGCATGTATAGGCTAGTAGGGTGAGAGTGTCTTTATCTGAAATGTTATCAGACTTTTTAACAAGAGTTTTCACTAGTTCTAGAAAATTAGTGGAATACTTAAGGTTTCCTAAGGTATTTAAAAAGTTAAGGCAGTCAAAACCTTTCTCATTTAGTTGCTCTATTAGGCTTGCCTTATCCTTAGCTGCTGCCTCACTAAGAAGAAGAGGAATATGTTCTAACTCAAGTTTTAAAGCTGAAATATCTATGCTGTTATCATTTAAGATTTTTTCTACAGCTTCTAGTTCATCTTTTGAGTGCAAGCTAGCTTTTATATGAAGCAATATAATTAGGCTTGAGTTTAGCTGCTCAACTCTTGCCAGCTTTAAGTATTCATCTAGTATTCGTAAGCGATTGAACACTCTAAAGTCATGATATCGTTTATCATGCTCACTTTCTAAAGATTTAAGAGCCTTTGGAAAATCACTTTTATCTATATCGCTAGATAAAGAATAGAAATTCAGAAGGTTGATAGATTCTAAAGCGCTTAAGTTTGCGTTGAAAGGGGCAAATAGTTCTATAGTCTCAGCGCTCTTTTTATGGGTATAAAGGGCTTTAAGTTTAAGAAAGTCTACTGCTCCTAACTCAAAGAAGTCTTTGCTTTCTTCAGTAATATCTAAAAAGAAGGTTAGAGCTGTTGCAATAGCATTTTTTGATAAGTTCTGTATCTCATAGATAGTGAAAAACTCTTTAAGCTCAAACTCATGTTCTTGGCTAAGTTCTTCATGACGGTCGCACTTTATGAGCAAACGCTTTTCATCCAGGTGGGTTAGTATGGCAAAGGCTTGGTGGTTTAGGGGGGTAGCTTGATCTCCATGGGAATCAAACCATAAGCAAGGTACCACAAGGCTTTCACCCTTTAGGTAAGCCTCTTCCAAATCTTGCGGGCTAAGTCCCGCATGCTTGTCGTCATTTATTAAGATTTCTAAGCTTTTCTTACAGGCTTTTAGAAAAAGCTCTGAAGTTTCAGAACTTTCAATATAACTGCTTAAGTGATTGACAGTAGTATCTTCTAGCGGCTTATTTGAGATAAATCCTTGAGAAATAGCAGGGGAGGTAAACTTTAAAGCCAAAGGACCCTCTGATTTTCTACGACTCCTAGGTGCCCCTGTTTGCCAGGCGGCCTCTACTAATCTTTCATGAAATAGGCACTTTTCTCTAGAGTAGTCATAGTCTTTAGATTCTAGAAAATCGACCCCTTTTTTAAACCCACTTTGTAGGCATACATCATATGCATTTTGTGGCAGCATATCATTATCTATATTACTTTCAGCTGCTTCTTTTGAATAAAGCAGCTCAAGGAGCTCTAATGAATGTTGGCAAGCAGCGTAGTAAAACGGAGTAGCTCCGGTTGAATCAAATAATAGTGTTTCACCTCCAGCATCAACATAGGCTTTTACTGATCTGAGCAGGTTTTGACCGACTAGAGCAAATAAGATTGGCAGTTCTATTTCATCAACAATGCAGGTTAACTTATCTACTGGGTATCCAAATTGGATCAAGCAAGCAAGGTCTTTATCGTCTCCTCTTTCAATTAAAAAACTTAAAAGAGATTCCTGTTTACAAGCTAGCAATTCCACTTCATTTAAAACCTTATGGCTAAACAGTTGTTCAAGTGGGATTAGGTGATGGTTATCTTTGTAGAGTCTGATTAGTTCAGGCCTTATATTTACTTTAGCGCCAAGACGCTTTAAGACATGTAATTGGTCAAGTACTAACTGAGGTTTACTAGATAGCCTTGTTAGGTTTTGTTCACTGTAGATAAGACTTTCTGCAAAGTTTAATTTAGCTTGATCAAGCAGGAGTTCTTCTTTGTTATATATAGGCGCATTAATATCCAATGCCTTATCCAGTAGAAGTTGTATCATAGCCTCATCACTAGCATAGAAAGCTTCTCTAAAAAGCATTTGGCCAAGATAAGTATTATTTGCTGAAGTAGTCATGAGGAAACTCTCTTATGATTTTATTGATAAACTCTGTTGCAGCTGTTTGTTTATCAGGTGTTTGACTATGATTTAAAGCAGCGCTATAAATCAGTATGAGCGTGTTGTCAAAAGTCAAATTCTTTTCAGGGAGTTCGCCGATGGGAAAGCGGTGTAATAGATGAGGGGTAAAAATTGCCACTAAGAAACTTAGATGTGCAGGATATTTATGCTCAGGGTTTGTGCTATCAGGTACTAAAACTTCGTCCCACAAGCTAGACTCCCCGTTTAAAATGCTGGCTTGTAAAGCCTCAATAGCTTGAGACCTTCCTTCAGAACTAGGGTTAATAAGCTCATTTGCGATGAGTTGAGAGCGCGATAGGTTTTTTAAATGAATCTGTAGTTTTGCATCGCTAGTTAATTCAGATAGTTTTAGTGACTTAAGGTCAATTTTTTTACCTCTGAGGGAGAATTCACAACTTTGTAACTGAGTATTTAAGTAGCCACTTGCTTCTAGCTTTTCAATTAACTCACTAACTCTTAGTGTGGAGGACTGTTTTTCAATATCAAGCTCAACCTGTTCAGCAGTAGCAGGACCACTAGATTTGCTGACAATGATTTCAATAGGTACTTTCATATTTTATTCCCTTTTTAAAACTAAGCTGAAGACAGAGCTTTTTTTTAGACATGAGAAAATCGTGCCAAAGCACCATAAAACATCTAACAGCTTAAGTATAAATAGCTAAAAGGGTGTTTAAGAAATAGCTCTGTCATATTCGACAGAGCATGAAAAACTAAGAGCGAGTTTTTTGCCCCATTCTAGTAAGAATAAAAGATAGCACACAAACAATAGCAAGCCATAGCCATCGCACGTAAAAAGCTAGTTCACCTCTTAAGTCCCACTCAGATTTTAAAGCAAAAAATAGTGATATTAACAAAATAAAGAGAGAGAAGTATTTTAGGCAGTAATAGTAAGGGTGCCTTTTACCATTCTTGCTCCAAATAGCATCTCGTTTAATTTCTTTTGAGAAATACATAAAAGCTAAGATCTGAGCAATTCCTCCTACAAGCATGATATTTCCAATAACCATTGGTTCAAGTGCATCGGTTAGGTGAATACCATTTCCTAAACAGAAAATAAAGCTTAAGCAGCCAATTACAGTAAGGGCAATACTTACAGCTTTTTTTCTTGAAAGAGAAAACTCAACCTCTAAGTTACCACTTACGCTTTCAACGATTGAAAATAAACCTGTAATTCCAGCAATAAAAACAGAGAAGAAGAAAAGAAAACCAAAAATCTGAGATAAGATAGGGGGGAATGACTTTAAGATAACAGGAAAAATAATATAACCAATCTCAAAGGTGGAGGCTTTAGAGACTATTGAGGAAAATGAAGCTCCTTGTGAGTGGGCCATGTAGGCAATGCTACCAAATATAACAAAACCACTAATGAAAGAGATAGAAAAGTCTGCTAGAGCAACTTTTGTCATAGCTCTTCTCATATCAGTAGAGGGCTGAGTGTGCCTTGAGTAACCAACCACAATACCTATTCCCAAAGAAAGACTAAAAAATAGCTGGCCAAAGACATCTCGCCATAAAGACATTTGGCTTAGCTTAGAAAAATCAGGCTTAATATAGTGCCAAAACCCCTCAAAACTTCCAGGTAGAAAACATACTGTTAATAAAAACAGGGCTATCATAACTGTTAGAATGGGTAAAAAAGCTGAGCACCATCGCTCAATACCCTTTTTTATGTCTTTTGATAAGACATACCAAGTAAAGATAACCACAGCTGTATTAGCTAATAGTAGGGGGGTAGAAAACCAGGAAAATTCAGATAATGATGAAGTGCTTTTTAAAAAACTTTGACTGAAAAAAGTAGCTGTATCTTGGGGAATCATATTAAATAAGGCAAAAACACTATAAGCTACAGCCCATGAGGTTAATACTGTGTAAAAAGCACCAATTGTAGTTACTGTAAATACTGAGACCCAGCCAAAAAAAGCGCTGTTTTTAGGCCCATGCTTTCTGTAAACGGTTACTAGAGGAGCCTGGCTTTTTTGACCCAAAATACCTTCTAAAAAAAGCATTGGTATGCCAAGGATGAATAAAGCGATGAAAAAAGGGATTAAGAAAGCTCCACCACCATTACGGTAGCACTGAGAGCTAAAGCCAAGTAAATTAGCAAAGCCAATGGCTGTACCTACCATTGACCATATGTAGCCTTTTTCTGATTCAAAACCCTGTTCATTTGCTTGTTTCCCCACAAAAACCTCCGAGACTGTCTGTGAATAGTAAAATAAATTATACTTAGTAATGATAAGATACGATTAAGCTAGCAGTAGTGTATTTCTTAGGAAGAAAAAGTGTAAGGACGAGTCTAGTTTTGATGCGATCGTTTTCATTGATTTGTTACCTGATATTAATTGCTAGCTAATACTTGAAGTAAATGATGAAGGATTTTGCCTTCTAATCCAAAGTAGGCAGTATACCTAAATGGTCTAAAAAAAAAAGGTAAAAAGATGAAATCTTTTTACCTTAATCGCTAAGTTCTAACAAAAGGAGGAAAAAAAACTTAGCTAGTTGTGAATTTTAAAGTCATCATGATATAGATAAATTTTTAAGTGTTTTTAAAGAAAATTATAAAAAAGAATAAAGTTGCTAGGTTCGAAAGAAAGATGAAGTTTAAAAAAAATAGTTGGGGGTCTTTTGATAAAGATCACCAAGGTTTATTTCCAGCACTCATTTTCTCTAAAGAAAACTGGTTTTACCTTTTCCATATGCTCATTTTTGTTTTGCTACTTTATCCATACCTTGAAGTAGCAGCTCAAGATAAACCATGGATCTTTACGTTACTAAACTCAGCCTTGACTGTAACTATAGTTTACACCGTAAGCTTCAACTTTAAACAGTTTTTAGTGGCTCTGATACTAGGTAGTATAGAGCTTATCTTTTTGTTCTTTCCTTTTTTACCCTACAGCTTTTTAGCAGCAAATGTTGCTACAGCACTACTGTATGTCTATACCATGCTTCTTATACTTGCATACTTAGTGCATGCTAAGGATATTGGGATAGGAGAAATTTATGGTTCGATCTCTCTCTATATATTGATAGGGATGACCTGGGCTGTTTTTTATCAGTTGATAGAGTACTTTCATCCTGGTTCATTTTACATAGATGCACAGCATAATCTAGATAGGGCACTTACATGGTCAGATTTTATTTTCTTCTCTTTTACTACTCTGACAACTTTAGGTTATGGAGATATAAGCCCAGTAAGTTCTTATGCTCGTTCTTTATCTATTATTGAAGCTCTAACAGGTGTGGTCTTTATCGCGGTTATTGTCTCAAGGTCCATAGGTCTACACTTAGCAGGACAAGCAAAAAAATAGTCTTTGGAAGTTCTTTACTTTTTGCTATATTCGTTTTTTCTTAAGTTAAAAAAATATAGTTAATTTAGACCTTAGAGGTATTGAGGTTGTCATGAAAAGTAAGGCTTCCCTAATAGAGGGCAAAGAAAGTTCCGTTTTAATTAAAATGTCTATACCCATGACAATAGGCATACTGTCTATTTTCTTCTTTAACTTAGCAGATGTGTACTTCGTGGCAAAGCTTGGTCCCGAGCCTTTAGCAGCTCTTGGGTTTTGCTTACCTATAGCATTGCTTTTAACCAATATCAACCTAGGTGTTGGAACAGGGGCAACTTCTATTATCTCAAAACTTATTGGAGAGAAAGATAACAAAAGCTGTCTTAAGCGCACTGTTGCGGCTTGTTATGTTTGCTTGGGAGCAATATGCCTGATATACACAGCTATCTGCATCTGTTTTTTAGATGACTTATTCTTACTTCTTGGAGCGAGCAAACAGACTATCTCATTAATTGAGGCTTATCTAATACCTTGGCTTATAGGGTCTATATTGTTGACTCTTTTGATGTTAACAAGTGCGGTGCTGCGAGCAACTGGAGATACTAAAACCCCTTCAATGATCATGCTGGCAGCTGGTGTTGCTAATGCATGTCTCAACCCTTTGTTTATCTTTGGCTTTGCTTTTATCCCTGCCATGGGAATACAAGGAGCTGCTTATGCTACTGTTTTTTCTTGGGCTGTTGCTTCGTTTCTAGCACTGCGTTTGCTACATAAAAAAGAAGGTATTCTTAGTTTAAGAGCTTTTAGAATGAGTAGTTTCTATCAAGATGTTAAGCCCGTTTTGTCAGTGGGGCTTCCAGCTGCTTTTAGCAATATTTTAGTTCCCTTATCTTCCAGTATACTCACCTGGCTATTGGCAAAAGAGTCGGAGGTATATGTGGCAGCTTTTGGTGTGGCCAACCGTTTAGAACCGCTAGCTTTAGTCATTGTGATTTCTTTAACAGCCACTATGGTCCCTTTTGTAGGGCAAAACTGGGGAGCAGGTCAAATTCATCGCATACGCAACGCTATGCTTTTTGCCTTTAAGTTTGTAATGGGTTTTGAGCTAAGTGTTGCTTTAGTGATGTGGCTATTTTCTAAGCAAATCACGTCTCTTTTCACTAAAGATCCTATTGTAGCAGAGAGTTTACAATCTTACCTCTATCTAGTCCCTATTAGTTTTGGTTTTCAAGGCATGGCTCTACTAGTTACAAGCTTTTTAAATGCTTTTCAGAAGCCACTATTAGCTTCTATTATTATTATAGGAAGACTTTTTGCCTTTCAAATTCCCTTAGCTTTTATAGGCCTTCAATATATGGGAGCTAGTGGAGTCTTCTTGGGGAAAAGCATAGCAGGTGTATTAAGCGGCATTTCTGCATGGATGGTATACAGGTCTTTGATGAGAAAAGAATTAGCTAAAGTAAAGGTCTAATCTTAGGCTTTAGAAAAATACTTGATGCAAAGTAGCAGAAGTCTTAAGTTGCTTGTAAACCATGAGGAGAGCAAGCATGACTTCAGGATTACGTCCCCTAAATCATTACCCAATTCTAGCCCCTTCAAGGCCTATTGCTATTACCCCAAAGGTAGATCTAACTATAACTACTGTATGTGCAATAGCTTATGTTTATCTTGCCTACAGTCTGGTTGAGCATGTTCTAAACCAGACTCTTTACTATAAAGCTTCCTGGGAAGAGCTTTACCTTACAGGAAAAACTAAAGCTATTGAAGATCCTTCAAGTAAGACAAGCTTTACCTTCCCCGAAGCTTATAAGACAAATTCTATTGCAGTAGCAAAGTTAGATAATCTATCAGAGACAAACACTGAAATAAGAGTCCTAGACTTATCTGGAGTTAAAGGTCTTCAAGCTCAAACAGTCATTAAACTCATTAAAAGTATGGGAAATTTAAGAGAGTTAAATTTATCTAATACCGGCCTTAGCAACAGTGAGTTTACAGAAATATTTGAAGCTCTAGAAAGTTATGGACGTTTGCCAGACATAAAAAAATTATCTCTTTCAGGGCTCTCTCTGAGTTGTGAGAACTCGGTAGAGTTCATTAACTTTTTTACAGGTTTGGAAGAGCTAAATGTTAGTAATAGTTCTCTAACAACAGAGCTTTTCATAGGTTTAAGGCTATTAAATTTACAAACTCTAGATATAAGCTGTTGCAATAGGCTAAAAGCTGAGGAAATAGCGGAACTCACAATAACCCCAGGATTTCTAGGGAGTTTGAAATCTTTGACTGCAAAGTCGTGCTCAAATTTATTTAGAAGCTCTGAATTTGTCTCTGCTATTGCAAGAGGAGTAGCTTCTCTAAAGAGCATTGTGTTAGATAAAGATACTGTAGAGAACCCTGAAAGTAGAACTAATTTGGCCTGGCTTGTGAATCGAAGAGAAAACATTACTCTATGGTATCCAGAAGAGGATGTGTAGTGTAACCTTAGTGCTTAAAGTGAACAAAAATACGTCCAAAGTTTTTACTATCTTTTTCCACTCTATGGTAAAGCTGCTTAATATGCTTTTGAGCTAAAAAGCGCAGAACTTTCTTTTTAAGCTGTCCACTTCCTTTTCCAGGGATAATTTCAACGCAGGAAATACGCTTTTCAACAGCCTCCTCAATCACATCATTCAAGGCTTCGTCAAGGGCTTTACTTTGATTAAAAATAGGGTGCAAGTCAAGCTTAAGCTTACTCATATAGTTGGCTTTTTTTTACGCTTTTTTGCCTTGCTTATAGCACGAACTTCTTTTGTTGGAAATAGAGCTAAGTTAATCTTTTTTTTAGCAGGAGATTTCTCCTTTACAAATTGCTCATATGCAGAAGGAGTTCTTTTTGAGTTATTTGAAGACATAGTTTCCCCCCATTGTTACTTAATTTAAGGGTATATGAAGATTATCGGCTCATTTTTATTTTACTTAATAGCTGAGCAGGTCGTAGGAAAGCTCAAAAAGCTTTAACCTTTTAATAATAAATACAGTATAATTTTTATGCGAAGTGTTAAAAAATCAAAAATTAGCCATTATTGGCAGTAAATAAGTCACTTAAACTTCATTAATAGCTTGTTTAAGTAATATTTATGAATACTTAATATTAATAGCTTATAATTAGTTAGTTAAAAACGAGGGAACATAAAGGGAATAGATAATGACGTCAAGAATTTCATCTAGAGATCCTGTCAGAATACCACTCACAGAATATAGAAAACCAGCAAGGTCTGATCCTTTAGGAGAAGCTAGTATTTCAACGAGAAGTGAGCTGCCCAGCGATAGCAGAGTAGATTTTCGCTTAGTCTCTAGAGTTTGCCTAGAAGTCATTAAAGATTCAAAATCTTTGCCAACTAAGCCTCCTCAAACTCTATCCACACTACATACCGGTAGACAGATAAAGCGTTCGCACAGCGAATCGTTACTATACCGTGGAGCTGTAGATGCTTATAGCGTTTCTGTTTCGTCACTTGACTCTTTAGTTTCACCACCAAGATCTATTCAGCCTGATAAAAAAATAGCTCTTATAGGAGTATCTTCTAGTCTAAACCGCCGTTTAAATCACTTACAAGAAACCTTTTCCTCCTTACTAGAGGAGTGTAAAAGCCTACCTTCTAGAAAAATCAGAGAGTTTCTTAGCCTAAACCTTAAGTCTATTAAACAGGTAAAGACTGTTGCCAAAAGTGTTGTTAGGGTTTTGAATAACCCAGGCTTATCTTTGAGGGCGATGGAAAAATCGGAGAATTTTTTAGTGCAGTCTCGTAATTACTTGGACGAGCTTGAAGGAGCTCTGGCAAAGCTAAGGCCTTTTATCAGTATACTCAGAGAAGACAGTGTAGGAGTATTGACTGTGCTAGACCCTACTCTCCAAGGCTTAATGCAGGAGCTTTCAGAGATAATTCCTCTGGTATATGAATATAAAAAGCAGCTCTCTTTATCTAAGGTAAAGCTAGATTCTGGCAATGTCTTAACTAGCTTTGCTTCTTTAGGTATAAACAGGGGATTAAAAGACTTTGTAGAAGCAGAACTTCAATCTCTAAATGATCTACTGCTAGAGCTTTCAAAGGAGTTAGACCTTGGAGCAAGGAAACTTAAAAGAGACTTATGCAGGCTATCATTAGGAGGGGATGAGGGTTCTTTATCGGTGAGTGTGGTAGCTGCAGCAAAGGCAGACTATAGATTTAACCTCTCTATTTCTCAGTTAGATGCATCTACAGACCAGCTTGCTAGATTGAGTTCATCGCTCCAAGCAGAAGAATTATCGGACGTTAATCTTAAAGCTAGAGCAAAAGCCTTAGCTTTAATTGATGATACAGTGTTTAGGGATGAAGCTATAGAAGCTGTTTCTTCTGACTGTAAAATTCTTATACTTTCATCACTAAAAGAGTTTGTCCTAGCAGTTCAGCATCTAAAAAGCTATTTAGAAGACTGGAGAGAAGAGTATACTGAACGTGCAACTTTTTTTGATAACTTAGAGATATTAGAAAGTTATAAGTCAGATTTTATAGCTATTTATAACTATTTGAAGTCCATTCTAGTATCTAAAGAAGAGGAACTTGAAGTTGAAAGAAGCGCTCCAATTAGATTGTTAACAGCGAGACAAAAACTAGCTTTATCTAATGAACTAGTGGACTTTAGCACTTTAGAGCCCTTAAGAGAGTCTTCTGGTGACATTTTACAGTATCCTTGTGAGCATTATGTTACTGATAGTTCTTACCAGTCAGCACTGTTACACACAATGCTTAGAGTCTCTTTATTATGGGATGTACTTAATCAAGAAGATCCTATTAGAGCTATTGAAAACAATAAGGAAGCATTCTTAGAGGAATTAGAGGAAAAAGATAGCTCCTCAATGGCTTTAACTTGTCCATGCTGTAAAACTAAAGTATTAGAAGGTGAATAAAGCCAAGAGTTTGCAAGAATTAATGCAGTAAAAAAAAAGAGTAGGTTTAGCTTACAAGCTTCTACTATTTATCTAAGGGTATATTATTGTAGTGGATATTTTGGATAGAGCTTACTGTTGCCTTTCTCTTGCTTGCTCTCCTGCTAGCTGTAGCCTTCGGATAGCTTCAGCAACAGGGTCATCTTCTCTGGCTCGCCTTTCTATAATTTTACCTGCGGCAGCTTTAAAGTGTTCTCTGCCTTTTTTCTCAATCTTTTCAGCAGTTTTTTTGCCAACAGCTTTTCTTAGGTGTGTGCGGGCCGTTTCCTCGGCGCTGTGAACACTTTCAGCTGCACTTATAGTTGAATCACGAAACTTACCATGCGTTCTACCCACATGATTAATGGTTCTTTGAGAGAACTGTGTAAGCTTTCTTACAGGTCTAGCAAGAGCAAAAGTTTTTCTCGAAATTTTTTGGTTCTCTTCATTTATCAGGACTTCACTTACCCTGTAACCTTCCTGGCGAGTTGTAATCATATGAGTGTGTGCTTTAGGGTCTATTCCTTGGTACTGTGCGTTTGATTCAATGAACAAAGCTCTTGCTGATACAATATTTTCTCCTGTTAAAGAAACAGGGTCTTTAGCTGTAAGAGTACTCACTAGAGCTGGTTGCTGCTGAAGTTGTATAGGAAGTCTATCCCATACTGCTAAGTGATTTTCATTAATGCCTGGAGCGCACCAAGCGTATGAAGGGCTTTTCTCAAAGTCATTTGAAAGGTATTCAGGGAACTCTACAGCAGTATAGGTTGATAGTGCAGCACCTTGGCTATAACCAATGGTTCTTGCTTTAATCTCTCCACCAAGAGTTACTCTATCCAGCCATGCTTCTAGGTCTTCTCTATGAGCATCAAACATGCTATAAGCAGGGCCTCTTGCATCTAAGTTCTGCAGTACTGAAGCTAACCCACCTTCTGCTGAAAGTTTAGGAGCTGTTCCTCGCCATAAAACAATAGGGGAGACACTTTCATCTTCTAGTGGGTTATCGTCTCCATCAACAGGAACAAGTCCCCAGCAGGGAATCCTTGCTTCTGATTTGAAAATACTTTCAATTTTGAAGCGTTGAGAGACAAAATCTGAACCTCTTTCTTTGATAACAGGAATATCTATAAAAAGGTTGTCTTCATCTAATAGACTAAAGGCAACAAATGCTAAGCGCTTAGAGATTACTTCACCTATCATTAACTGTTGGTTATCAATATCAACCAGATCATCATATGCTCCTCTTCCTCTTAATGAAGCATTTTTTGCATTTGGAATTTCATTTAAGACTCTTTCTATTTCTTTGAGCTTTTTCTCTTCTGTGCTTTTTTGAGGTATGTAAGTTTCCAATTCAGATAAATGGCTAGATCTTTGATAGGCAAAGTTACAAATATCCCAATTGTTTACTTTTACTTCTCTTTTAGATGCAGGATTAACAGGAACTTCAGCAGCCTTATTTAAAAATTCATAACTCCCAGTTTCTAGTGCTTTTGCTATAGCACCGTCTTGGACAGATTCATCTATTAACCTTCCAACATTACGCGCTTTAATTCCCCACATGAAACCTCTAACAACACCATGCCTAACAGCACGCATATAGTTACTAAAAGAGTTGATTTTCATATTATCCCAGCCTGTTCGCATGTATTCAGCAAGACCATCTTCTCTAATACTTGTTTTATTAAAGCCTGCAGTCATACTCCTAACCATAGATAAACACATAGAGAGGCCAAAAGCACATACAACCCAATTAAATTGCCCTATAACAGGAACTGTTGTACCCGCAACGGTGGCAGCAACTACGGCTCCTGCTAAGGCAACAAAAGCAACAGCAGTAACAACAGCTGCAACTTTCCATAAATTTCTTTTCCATACTCTTGAGGATTTTTTTCTTGAAGGAGCTTTAGAGAAGCGTCTTACTCTTTTTTTATCAGCTTCATCTGTATCACTAGGTGAGAATACCGAGGTCTTAGTAAGCTTGCTCTTTGCTCTAATTTTATCTAGAGCACTGCTTCGGGATGAAGGAGCACCTTTTAATCGTTCTATCGCTTTTTCTGCTATCGCCGCTCTTCTAAAAGCATCAGTTTTCTTTCTTGATGAACGAGGGGATTCATCAAGTAGAGAATACAATAGACGTGTTCTGTCTGTTACCCCTATTGATCCTGTATCACCCACAATATTGCTCCTATTTATAATTCTAACAGGAGGTAAAATCTTTTCCTGTCTAGACTTACTATAGCAAAAGAATGTAAAGTTATTATTTTAAGAGGGTTAAATTAGTGTGAAGATGGTAAGGTTTATACTGTCAATAACTTAAGTGCCTAAAAAAGAAAAACCCTTGTAGCTAAGGGGGACTGCTACAAGGGCTAAGATGACTATAATAAAATATAGAATTTTGAAGTTGTAAGCTAATACAGATCGAGCATTCTTTTATTGTAAGGGGCAATTGAAAAAGAAGCTCTTTTATTTGCTTACAAATACAAATATACAGGGTTTACTTTAAGAAAATTTAAGGCTAGGGTAAAAGTTATATAAATTTATTGATACTTTAAGGTCTGCTTAGATGGTACTAGAAAAGTCTCCTTATTCCCTTCTAAATAAAGCATGCAAAGCTAAGCTTTGCTTAGATCCTTTTCCATACCTTGTGATTGAAGAAGCTTTAGACAGTCAGCTCTATGAGCAAATTGAAAAGGCTTATCCTGATTTTCTAAAGCATAACCCACAGTTTAAAAAGTGGAATAATAAAAGGGTTCAAATTTATGGAGCTGATTTCATATCAAACCCAAACTTTGACTCTGTATTAAAAGACTTTGTAGCTTATCACCTTTCAAATCAGTTCTATAAAGAGGTCTGTGAGCTTTTCTCTGAAGCTATTTCAAGCTTTCATCCAAAGTTAGAGCAAAGACTTGGTACAAAAGTGTCAGAAATTAAAACTGGAATACGTACACAAAAACACTCAAACCTTTTTTTAGACTGCCAAGTTGGTATCAATACTCCTGTGCAAGAAAAATGTAGTGTTAGAGGAGCGCACTTAGATGATAAGAAGAAGTTTTATGTAGGCCTTTTTTACTTAAAAGATGTTGCAGATATATCTGAAGGGGGAGATCTGTTATTGTATAAGGTGAAAGATAACTACCCTAACTTAGATTCTGATCCTAACTGGGGTTCTAATGTAGTTCAAGACGCCTCTGCAATCGAAGTTGTTGCTAGAGTTCCTTATGAAGCTAATACCTTTATTATTTTTCTTAATACCCCTTATTCCTTTCATGGAGTGTCTGAGAGGGAAAAAACCCCTTATCCTAGACGTCTAATTAACATTATTGGAGATTTTTCGGAGGATGTTGGACTTTATGGTGCCTAGCGCTGTATAATCTCTGATTTGCTAATAACACAAAAAAAGAATGAAGAAAATTGCAATTATAGGCTCAGGAATAGCGGGCTTATCTATAGCTTATTATCTCAGGGCATACCCTGAGTTTTCTGTAGATGTTTATTTTGATGATAAAGCTGAAAATATAGCTTCAGGAGTTTCAACAGGTCTTTTAAGTCCTTTTTCAGGTCTTTATCTTACTACAGTAGAAGATGTTTCAGTAGCCTTTAATGAGCTGTGCTATGTGATTAAAGAGCTTGAACAAGCAGAAAGTAAGAAGATTTTTCTTTCAAAAGGGGCTTATCGTTTCTCTCGTGATAAGAGACAAGATAAAGCGTTTTCAAAAAGAGAGAAAAAGTCTCCTGGTGATATTGAGCTAATGGATAACAAAGAACTTAAGGATCTTTTTCCATTTTTTTCTCAGCAGTGGAAAGGAGCTAGAGTAAATAGAGCATACTGTCTTGATAGTATGGCGTACTTGCAATCCTTAAAGAGCTGTATAGAAAAGTCACAAGGCTATAGTTTTATTCAAAAGAAACTAGACAATTTAGATGAAGTAAAGGATTACGATTTTATATTTGTTGCAGCAGGGGCTGGCAGCCTATCTTTTATACCGCCTGCTATCAAAGAGAAATATAAACTTCACCTAGTCAAAGGGCAAGTCTTGGAGTATCAAGCAGAGAACCTTCCTTTTTCTCAACCATTAGTAAGTAGCAAATATCTGATTCCTAATAAATCCAATCAAAGGCTTATACTAGGAGCGACCTTTGAGAAAAGCTTTACAAGCTCTTCTCCAGAGCAGACACAAGCGCTTAATGAGCTTAAAGAAAAAGGTGAAGAGGTATTTCCTAAGCTAAAAGAGTTGATTATTACAAAGCAAAAGTCAGCTCTAAGGTTGTGCTCAGGAAAGCATAAACCCTTGTGGGGTTCTCTTGATGAGCGCGTGTTCTACTTAACGTCATTGGGCTCTAAAGGTTTACTCTACCATGCCCTGTTAGCTAAAGAGTTAGTGTCAGCATTTGTTTTAAAACAAAGTCCTAAAATAGTTTTAAATAGTCCTTTAATAGAGATGTATTAAATTAAAAGAGAGATAGCATGAGTCGATACTTTTACTATGCCCTAAGTATGTTATTTTTATTATTAGGGGAGCAGCTTTTCGCTGATCAAGAACTTACCTGTGCGCTATTAACTGGTAAGGATAAAATTTACCAGGACAAGTTCGAGCATAAAAGTGAGCATATGAGGGGGCTGCTTGTTGCATATCAGACTAACAGCGTCACAGCAAAGGCTTATCACAGCTCATTTAATGACCAAGACTGGGATATTAGCTGTGCCTATAAGAAAAACTATTCGCTAAGCGATCTATGTTCAGTCTACCTGAAGGCTGGAGGTTTTATACATCATCTAAAAGCAAAAAATGTAGAAAGAAAAAAACAGCGTTTTGCTAGAGATAGCCGTTTTTGGGGTCCCGAAGCAGGACTTAATTTGACTTTCCTTATCCCTGAAAACTTTACAATATCTGTAGATACTGTTTTTAGAATCTTATGGTCAAGACAAGCTGAAAAAGGGATGAACATCTCTCGTTTAGAGTATGCTAAAAGTTCTGGCTTTGTTTATGAAATTAAGCTCTCAAAAATTATAGACAAACGCTATGAGCTATTTACCTCTTACCTGTTTGATGCTAGCCGAACAAAGTTTTTTCTAGGGAGTCGTAGTACCTATTTCTTTACAGGGCTTAACTACTCATTTTAAGTCCCTAGTCTAGCTCTTCGTTTTCGCTACCTTCAACGGTTAACTTAAGTCCAAAGTTTCCTCGCTCTCTCCAGCCAGCATAAGTTTTGAAGTCTACAGGCTGTGTTAGGTGTAGAGAAAAGAAAGGTTTAAAACCATTTAGAGCTAAAAATAACCCGCTATTCTTTTCAGTAAAAACGCGCTTGTTTTTTTTACGATAGCTTAGTGAATCAAAGCCTGCTGTAGATAATTGAAGTAAGGTAAGCTGATCATTGTCAAGGTAAGCTGTTCCAATAATATAAAAAGTAAAATTGTGCAAAGGGTTTCTTATAAATGACCAGTAGCTAAATTGTTTAAAGTCTGCCTCTTCATTAGGGTATAACATAGTTTCTTCACCAAAAATTCCATCGTCCTCGTTTCCAAGCAATGCCCAAGCTATCCAGTGGGGTAAGTCAAAAAAGTGGATTTGTTCAGCTTTTCTAGGAACCCATTTATAAATAGGGCTGTGTAGGGCCTCTTTTTTATGTTTAGGGCTTGAAGCATCGAGATAGCTTAAAGTGGGTTTTTTATAGGGCATGCAACTGCTAAGAATGCCCAGAGATAGAACAATAGGAAGTATATAACTAAACTTGAGAGAAGGCATTTCTAGCTGCATTACGAACCACCTCTGGAAGAGCAGGATGAATATAAATCATATTTAACAAGTCGTCTAATACAGCTTCTTTAGCCATAAAAGCGATAAGCATATGCACCATATTTGAAGCTTCATCTCCAATTATATGTGCACCAAGCAGACGTTTATCTTTACTAGAGAATAATAGCTTTACAAAACCGCCATCTGGTAAAAGAGCCATGCCCATAGCACTATTTTTGTAATAGTTAAGACCTTTGAAGTAAGGGATAGCATTTTTTTGTAGCTCTTGTTCGGTTGCTCCAACTCCGGCAACTTGAGGGTGTGTAAATACAGCATGTGGAACAGGGGAGTAAGATATAGGGTAGGGCTTTTTGGACTGAAAAAGAGCATTAAATAAGTATTCACCCTCATAGTTAGCTGTATGCCGAAACAAGTTGCGTCCTAGTATATCGCCAAAGGCATAAACACCTTCAGCTTTAGTTTGGAGGGTGTCATCTACTTTTATATACCCTGCATTATCAAGTTCTACATCTGTGTGCTCTAAGCCAAGATCTGATGTGTTTGGCTGAACCCCTGTTGCTACTAAAAGAGCATCGGCTGTTAACGTTGTAGATTGTCCTTGAGAATTCTCTACTATAAGCTTATAGCTATTGCCATTGTAACTGACTTCTTTACTCTTATGGTGGAGTAAGACAGATTCTTGCTTACAAAACAACCTTTCAAATTCTTGCTGGACTTCAGTGTCTTCCATTTTGAGCATTGAGCTGCGCACAACAAATTTAACCTCAACACCCAGTGCTGAGAAAAAGTAGCCTAACTCTGTAGCTATGTATCCGCCACCAATAACAATCATTTTTTTAGGAAGCTCGTTAGTCTTCAGCGCTTCATTATAAGTCATAAACGGAACATCATGGAGGCCTTTTATATCACTAGGAATTTGAGCAGAGGCTCCTGTGGCAATAAAAATCTTATCTGCTGTAAGTTTTTGCTGATTGACTTCAATAACTTTATTTCCAACAAAACGAGCATGCCCTTTAAAAAGAGTAACATTATCTGTTTTATCGTATAGAGGCTCTATACTTTGAGACTCTTCTTGAATGGTTTGATTCACACGCTTAATTAATGCCTGAAAATCTAAGTGAAAATCAGGTCTTAGGTTGAGCTCAAACTTTTTGGACTTTTCTATCGTGGTTGCTAGGTCTGCTACATGTATAAGCATTTTGGAAGGGATGCAACCCCTATTTAAACAAGTACCACCTAATTCTGCTTTTTCTATGATTGCAACTTTTTTTCCTAACTTTGCTACAGGTCGTACTAGCTTTGTGCCACCACCTGAGCCAATAACAATAACATCAAATTCTTGCATGTTAATACCTAGTTAGAAGCTTGCATTGAAGTTAATTCCAAGAACATAATTGTCTTTTTTAAAGCTTACCTTCTCTCTAATACGTTTATTGATAAGGCTGGTATAAGCTGCCTGAGGTACAACAGACCAATTGCTATCTCCTTGAATAGGGAAAGAGAGCGCTAAAGAGTAATCTGTAAAATGACCAGAATCTTCAGAGAAATATGCTAGGTTGTACTTGCTAGAGCCAAAACCTAGGTGCGCAGCTAAGTCAATAGAAAGGTAAGTCTTATGAAACAAGTTCAATATTTTTGGAAAATGGTGTCCCAAGCCAAAATGATTGTAAAAGCCTCCCGATGCATTATCTATATCCCAGTAAAGCGCATAGCTTGGGTTTAATAAGGTATCTACAGCTACAGAGCCAAATGCTTCAGTTGTAGGACTAGAGCCAGTATGAGGAAAGCGGTAATGGATCAAACCCATTTCTAAGTTAAACATATTAATGCTGTGACCATACGATAGGGTATAGTCTAGCTCTGTAAACTTATTTTTAACTTTCTTGCCATAGTTTGCATCGTTTACATCAGTCAGTTCCATATTACCCCATATGTTGAGGTTAAACTGCGAGTAGCTCAAGTTGATAGAAGGTTGTAAGACAGCTTTATTAGAAGTGTTTATCCCTCTCCACAAATATTTATTATACACAGATAGGTCAACGGAGGAAGAAAGAGAAGCTGGTGCTGGGAATAGGGTAGTGCTCAGACAGCAAGCTAGAGAAAAAACAAGAGTTCGAAAGGAGGGGAAAATCTTTTTTAGCATGGTAGCTCCTTATTTTGTTATAGAGACCTTGTTAGG
>JAACFD010000008.1 GCA_009937555.1 Chlamydiales bacterium
TCCTTGCTATTAAAGAGTATTTTTACCCCACTTTGGAAAAGCTTTTAGCACATAGTTTTTGGATAGTTTTTTGGCTTAGTCTGTACCAGTTTTTCCTACCTCAGACTTTTGCTGCATCAGCTATAGTTTTTTCTCTATCTTTTATCCACCTATTTTTTGCGGGGTATTATTTGACAGACCTTCTATTGGTGAAGGCTTTTTCTAGATTGTTTAAAAAAACTCCCTATAAGTTAGCAATATCTAGTATTGAGAAAGACCCTGAAGCTTTTGTGAGTAGTAGAGACTTCAAAAATTATGCTGAGCATCCAGGTATGCTGGTAAATACTTTCTTTGCCCTTAAAGATCAAGATACTGATATTGCTTACTCCTATCTTGAGAAAGCTTTTTTTCTTTGTCCAGTTCATCCAGCTCTTAAGGGGTTATATGACCTATATATTCCAAAGAATCAAAAACAAATTTTACCTAAGTCTTCAAGCTTGTAACGAAACAAAATAATACCGTATAATATAGCCTTCTCATTAAAAGATAAGTTATTAGGTCATTATGACAGTCAAAGACCTTACCATTCTGGGGTGCTCTAGCCAACAGCCAACCCGTCATCGTAACCATGGCGCTTATTTAGTTCGCTGGAACAATGAAGGCTTGCTATTTGACCCAGGAGAAGGGACACAAAGGCAGTTTATTTTTGCTAATATAGCACCCCCAGTAGTAAAGCGTATTTTTATATCTCACTTTCATGGTGATCATTGCCTAGGGCTAGGTTCAATGCTTATGCGCCTAAATTTAGATAAAG
Source organism: Chlamydiales bacterium (assembly GCA_009937555.1). Taxonomy (GTDB): domain Bacteria; phylum Chlamydiota; class Chlamydiia; order Chlamydiales; family JAACFD01; genus JAACFD01. The sequence continues at coordinate 794 of JAACFD010000008.1, forward strand.
TTACACATCCCATACACTGTTATTACCCAGCTTCAGGAAAGAAGTACTTTGATCGCTTAAGATACAGCACAATTTACCATGAGCAGATCAATATCGTAGAGCATCCAGTACACGAAGATGGAATTATCCATGAAGATGAAAATTTTACCATAGAAGCAAAGAGCCTAGAGCATAGAGTAGATAACTTTGGCTGGAGAATAAAAGAAAAAGATAAGCTTAAGTTTGATAAAGAAAAACTAAAAGAGTCAGGTATAAAAGGTTTAGCGGTACGAGAGTTAACAGAGAATGGTAAGGTAGTAATTTCTGGTAAAGAATATTTTCTGGAAGACTTTTCCCGGGTTAAAAAGGGAGAGGTTTTTAGCGTAGTAATTGATACGAAAGAGTGTCCTAACGCTTTTTCACTTGCAAAAGACGCTACAGTGCTTTTATGTGAAAGCACCTACTTAGATAGCGAAAGAGAGTTAGCAGACAAGTATTTTCACATGACTACAAAACAGGCTGCTAAAATTGCAAAGCAAGCAGGGGCTAAGAAGCTTATCTTAACTCACTTTTCAGCTAGGTATCGTGACGTTAATGATTTTGAAGAGGAAGCTAGGCAAATATTTCCTAATAGCTACGCAGCTGATGATTTAAAAGTCTTTTCTTTTTATTAAGCTTTAACTTTAAACACCAAAATTTTGTATCATATATACTTTGAGAATGAACTAGAGGTGTTTTGATGTTTATCAAAGCTGCTTATGATTTCCTAACTTTTTTAAAGACGACAAAGAATGCCTCTGAGCATACAGTCCGAAACTATGCAATTGATTTGAATTCATTTAAAGATTTTTTGCAGTCTAAGGTCTATGGCCTAAGTGAAAAAGAATTTGCTCCAAAAATTCAGTATACTCGATCTAAGCCTGTCCGCAGTTTTAATAATGCTATGCTAGTACTAAAAGAATTTGATCGTAAAACTATTCGTTCTTTTCTAGCAGAACTTCACGATAAGCGAGTAAAAAAAAGAACTATAGTTAGGCGTTTATCATCTCTGCGTTCTTTTTTTAAGTTCTGTATAAAGAAGCGCTTGATCAAAAAAAATCCAGCAGAGGGTATAGAGTCTCCAAAAATTGAAAAGACAATTCCCTACTCTTTAACCTATGAGCAGGTTCTTCTTTTATTTGATCAACCTAATACAACAAGCTATTTAGGGTTTAGGGATCGCTGTATTATGGAGCTTTTTTACAGCTCAGGTCTTCGAGTAAGCGAGCTTGTTGCATTAAATAGAGAAGACTTAGATGTTGAGAGCCTTCTAATAAAACTAAAGGGTAAAGGTCGAAAAGAGAGAGTAGTTCCAATTACAAAGAATGCTGCAGACTGGATTAAGAATTACCTGGCTCACGAAGAGCGTCACAAGTCTTGCTCTGGACATTATGCTCAAGCAGATAAACAAGCTGTTTTTTTAAACAGACTTGGTACCCGATTAACCACAAGATCTGTGGATAGAAAATTTGACAAATATTTAGAAGCAAGTGGACTAGCTGGCAAGGTTACTCCTCATACTATACGCCATACTATAGCTACTCACTGGCTTGAAAACGGTATGGACTTAAAAACTATTCAGGTTTTACTAGGACATTCATCGCTTAATACAACGACTATCTATACCCATGTTTCTAGTGGATTGAAGAAAGAGGTTTATGATGAGGCACACCCTAGGGCATAGTGTTGCGGTTTTAATGCTAATTTTATATGCTCTTTGGAGTGATGAATCACTATAATGGAGAAAGTGGCATTTACCCAGAAAAAATTTTTAGCCCTCCCATTAGAGAGGAGGCATAAAAAGCTATCTTTAATACTAAGAGCTTTATTTGACTATACTCTACAAGGTAATAAGGAAAAGGCTCAAGATTTACTAGTTTACTTTAATCAGTTATCTTTATGGAACCAGAGCTCAACACTAGAAGTAGCTTCACTGGAAGCGATTGCAGACTCTTTCCACGAGCACCTTAGGTTATCAAAAACCTGTATAAAAGAAGAAAACTACTTAGACTTTGAAAATCAGCAAGATAGGCAAGAACCCAGTCGAAGTAACTGGGATATTGATATTTACCTAGATAAAATCAGATCAACTCACAACATAGGTAGTATTTTTAGGACTTGTGAGGCTATGCGTCTAGGGAGGATATGTTCAGAAGATAATTTTATTGATTTTGAGCATCCTCAAATAAAAAAAACAGCTATGGGTAGCTGGGACTGGGTAGAGTATTTAAAAGTAGCTAGTTTAAGTGAGTTAAAACGCCCTGTTATTGCTTTAGAGATAAGTGAATGTGCCACACCTATATATGATTATATTTTTCCTCCATCTTTTACTCTTATCTTGGGTAATGAAGAGTATGGAGTTTCTAAAAGACTGCTAGAAGAAGCAGATGAAGTTATTTATATCCCTATGGCGGGTAGGAAAAACTCGCTTAATGTGGCAAATGCGTTTGCAGTTGTAGCAGGGGAAATTGTCAGACAACGCTTGAGGTAAGTATGCAACTAAAAGATGATAAAATTGCTTGGGACATCGACTCTTTTGAGAGCTTAGAAGAGATATGCTCTATTCCCCATCCATCACAAAAAGAAGGCTCTTGTTTATCTGATGAAGAAAAAATTTCTCATATTTCAGGGCATTTCAAAAAAATTATGGAAATACTTGGCTTAGACCTTGAAGATGACTCTCTAAAGAAGACTCCTCAACGAGTTGCTAAGATGTTTGTAAAAGAAGTTTTTTCAGGTCTTCAAGCTGAAAATTTTCCTGATATCACCTGTATTGAAAATAAATTTCATCATCAAGGAAGTGATATGATTTTTACAGGGGATATACAGCTGAACAGCTTCTGCGAGCATCACTTTGTACCTATGGTTGGAAAGGCGTATTTAGCTTACTACCCGAAAAAAAAGCTGATCGGGCTATCAAAGATCAATCGCGTCATACGCTATTTTGCAAGCAGGCCTCAGGTACAAGAGCGTTTGACAGCTCAAGTATTTGAGAGCATGAAGACTATTTTAGATACGCAAGATGTAGCGGTGGCTATACGTTTAAAACATTTTTGTGTATCAGCTAGGGGAGTAAAGGATGAGAGCTCTATTACATCCACGTTTTCTTTCGGCGGTAAATTTGAGAAAGATTCTATAGCAAGAGAAGGCTTTATGCGACAAGTGAGCATGCACACGTCTTAGAAAAGAAAGAAAAAGGAGCCCCTATAAGCCGGATTCTGTTAAAAGTAGTCATTCATCTGAGGGTGCTGTCGCCAGCACCCTTAAGCGATGCATTCTCTGCCACACGGAGCGTGTATTTGGCTTTTTAGTAGAGAACTCTTGCTTCGGATAGGGTTTACAAAAGGCCAAAGTTGCCAAAGGCCTTGCCTAATCTCAAATTAAGCTTTTCAACCTATTTGTTTCTCAGTGAAAAACAACGGACTATTTTCTGTTGCACTTTCCGTAGCCTTACGGCCCCCAGACTTTCTCTGGTATCCTCTCCTGCGAAGTCCAGACTTTCCTCAGGATAAAATCCTGCGACTACTCAGGGCTCCTTATGATGCAGTTTTGCTGGCAGGTGACAAGCGTCTTCTTCTACGTTTAGAAGTTTCTGCTGCTGTACCTTCTAGTACATCGCCTTCTGGCCAGTAATTGATTCGAGAACAGTACTCACAAAAGACTAGCTTTTCACCTTTTCTAACAAGGTTTTCATGTTGTGCTGTTAGAGTAATGTAGCAACCTTGACAAACTCTGTTTTCAATAGGAACTAATACTCTGTCTTTTTTATTCTTGAGTAGCTTTTCGTAGATTTTAAGAATTTCAGGTTCTACATTAACAGCAAGAGCGTTACGCTCATCTTGAAGTTGCTTGCCTTCAGTGTTTACTGTAGAAAGATTTTCTTCTATTTCTTTGATGATTTCTTGACTACGAGATTCTGTTTCTTCAAAGTCCTTACCAAGTTGTGTAAGTTCATCTTCTTTTGCTGCAAGCTCATCTAGAGTGTCGCTTAAGTTTTGCTCTATTGCAGTCTTTTTTCTTTCAGACTGATTAATAGCTTGGCTTAAAGCATTAAACTCTTCCAGCTTTTTAACAGATTTTTGGCTTTTCTCGTATTGAACAATTTTTTCTTTTAAGACTTCTAAATCACCCTCAGTGATACGAATCTTTTTCTTGAGCTCTAGCAGTTCTTCTTCTTTGTGGCCTTTCTGATTAAGGATTTCAGTCTTGAGTTGCTCGATCTGCTTTAGTTCTTTTTTTCGGTCGTTTTTGATTCTCATTAGTCGAATCATTTTTACGTCCAATTCCTGAATCTCTAAAATAACTTTAAGAGAGTTTTTAAGCGAAGTTTTTTCTTTCATGAGGGTTCCTTAGGAAAATTCCATTTAAAATAAAATATGTTAGCTCTTTATGCCATAAACTTTCAAGCAAAAATACTCAATAAAACCAGCAATATTGAATGTATAGATGAGTTTAACTAAAAGGAAAAATTTTAATAGAATTTTCTTTGGGATTAAGAGAAAAAAAATCTAAAATAGATCTTATATCAAGCATTTTTTAGGGGTAATATGAGTACTTTAAGTTACTGTAACAATTTTTTAGAAAACTATCTGAAGCGTCAGCCTGACAATCCTTCTAAGTCAACTATTGCATCTCTTGCTGTTTTAGATTTTCTTGAAGAGCAGAACCCTCAAGTAGCTCAAGCTATTTTACAAGAGCTTAAAGATCAGCGCTCTTACCTTAAAATGATAGCTTCTGAAAACTATAGCTCATTAAGTGTACAGCTTGCGATGGGGAACTGGCTAACTGACAAATATGCAGAAGGCTTTGTAGGAAGAAGGTTTTATGCTGGTTGTGCAAATGTTGATACTCTTGAGCAGAGAGCTAATGATTATTTAAAGAAAATTTTTGGTGCTGAGCATGCTTACTGTCAGCCTCACTCTGGAGCAGATGCAAATCTTGTGGCTTACTGGTCCATTTTAGTTCAAAGGGTTCAAAATAAAGAGGTTGAACGTCTTCAGGCAAAGAGTTTAGAAGAGCTCAGTATTGAAGATAGAGAAAGTATCAGAAAATTACTAATGTCACAAAAGATTATGGGGTTATCTCTAGATGCAGGAGGTCACTTAACTCATGGGTTTTTACATAATCTCTCCTCCAAGATGATGCAGTCTTTTTCTTATGGAGTTAGCGAGAAGACTTTTAGGTTAGACTATGAGGAAATAGCAAAGCAAGTAAAGCAAGTAAAACCTTTAATTCTTGTAGCTGGCTATTCAGCATATCCTCGTCGTATAAACTTTGCAAAAATGCGTGAAATAGCTGATTCAGTAGGCGCAGTGCTTATGGTTGATATGGCGCATTTTGCAGGGCTTGTTGCAGGGGGAGTTATGACCGGTGAAGAAAATCCTATCCCTTATGCTGATATTGTTACTTCAACAAGTCATAAAACATTAAGAGGTCCTCGAGGTGGCTTCATATTATGTAAACAAGAGTTCCAGGAAATAGTTGATAAGGGGTGCCCTTTGGTGCTTGGCGGACCTTTGCCTCATGTTATGGCTGCTAAAGCAGTAGCTTTTGAAGAGGCTTCTAAAGAGTCATTTAGAGAGTATGCTCATCAAATAGTTGCCAATGCAAAAACTTTGGCAGAAGAACTAAAGCTTAAAGGGGCAAATCTACTAACAGATGGAACAGATAACCATTTAATTGTAGTAAATACAACAAACTTTGGCCTTAGCGGAAAGCAAGCAGAAGAAGCTCTTCGCCAAGCAGGCATGACTCTTAATAGAAATACTGTTCCATTTGACCCTCTTGCACCTTGGATTAGCTCAGGAATTAGGTTGGGGACAGCGGCTCTTACGACACTTGGAATGAAAGAAGCTGAAATGAAAGAAGTTGCAGGCTTTATTACGAAAGTACTTAGTAATACATCAGCCTTGGATAACCCAAAAACAGGGAAGCCAAGCAAAGTAAAAGCCAGAGTAAAAGATGGAGTGGCTCAGGAAGTTAAAACGGAAGTAGAAGCTCTTCTAGCTCGCTACCCTCTTTACCCTGAAATAGAAATTGACAACATTGGGTAATCCTGTTGAAATGAGGGTGCATTAAAAATAACAAAAGAACTTACAGCTAGTAAAGCCTGAGACTTTTAGCTTAAACATTATGTGGAGACAAGCATGGCAAAAACTACTATTGCAACAACTTTCAATAACTTAGATGACTTAATGGATTACTCTCTACTAGAAAAGAGAAGGATCTTTATTTCTGATGGAATCGATAATAATAGTGCTAAGGAAGTAATTAGGAAGTTGTGGTTCTTAGATTTCCAAGATCCTGGAAAACCTATTTTGTTAGTGATTAATAGTCCTGGAGGATCAGTAGATGCTGGTTTTGCAATTTGGGATCAAGCTAAGCTAATCCGCTCCCCAATTACAACTTTAGTGACAGGCTTAGCAGCTTCATTTGGCTCAATTCTTAGCTTGCTAGCTGACAAGGGTAAGCGTTTTTGTACTCCTAATGCTAGGATAATGATTCACCAACCACTAATTGGAGGAGTCATTAGAGGGCAAGCTACAGATCTTGAAATTCATGCAAAAGAAATTTCTAAAACAAAAGACGAAATCATTCGCGTTTATGTAGAAGCAACAGGAAAAAGCTATGAAGAGATAGCTCAAGCAATTGACAGAGATTGCTGGCTAGATGCTGAAGAAGCTAAAGCTTTTGGGTTAATAGACAAGATTGTTTCCAGTAAAGAAGATTTATAATCTATATGTCTGCGGCTTTATCGCAAGCAAAGAAAGCTTTAGAGTGTCCTAGCTTTGACTTTAAAAAATATGTTGGGGCTGGGAATGACTTCATTATCATTGATAACTTGAAAGGTGCTCTTACCTTTTCCTCTGAGTTAATAGCAAAGCTGTGCAATCGTCACTATGGGGTTGGGGCAGATGGTATAATTTTACTGCAACACTCCAATACTGCAGACTTTAAAATGCTATATTTCAACTCTGATGGGGGGCAGGCTGAAATGTGTGGTAACGGACTAAGGTGCTTAGTTCGTTTTATTGCCTCTCATATCAAGCAGCAAAACTCCTACTCGATTGAAGTAAATCAAGAGGTTTATCAAACTTCTATAAAAGACGACCTAATTCTTGTTAAGTGGCCTGAACCAAAAGAAGTTAATTGGAATGTTGAGCTGAATATTGGCTCTAAACAGTTTTCAGGAGCTTATTTAAATACTGGAGTGCCGCACTTTGTATGTCTACTACAACATCCTTTTGAAGGAATTAATATAGACGAAGTGGGAAGAGCTATTCGTAGGCATCCCTTTTTTAAACCAGCTGGAGCTAATGTTAATTTTATCTATTTTGATTCTGCAAAACAAGAACTCTTAGTGCGCACTTATGAAAGAGGAGTGGAAGCTGAAACTTTAGCTTGTGGAACAGGGGTAGTAGCTAGTGCTCTTACTTTTGCTCATTATAATAAAAGTGCAGCATTACTTAAAGTCCGCTGTCACTCAGGTGAGAAAATGGAAGTCTCTTTTATAGCAGAAGATGGGAAATTTCACTCCATTACTCTTGCAGGCCCAGCAAAAGAAGTTTTTCAAGCAAGGTGGGAAACTTAAGTTAGAGACTTTTTTTAGGTCTGCCTCTTCTTTTTGGTTTTGCTTCGTCCGCAGAATTTTCAACATCACTTCCACTTGCAATACTCTTTTGTGTTTGAACAAGCTGTCCTGAAAGAGCTTTTAAAGATTCCAGTTTTTTTGAGAAAGACTCGAGTGGATTAATAGTTGAAGACTGGCTATCCTTTAACTTATCTAAGAGGCTTTCTGTATTCTCAGAGCTTTCAAAGAAGCTTAGAGAGTTTAGAGGTGATACTTCAGGATCAAAAACAAAAGTTCTTAAGCTATCCGGTAGCGTGAAAAAATAATCTGCTGAATATTCAGGAGTTGTTTCTACCTTTGCCACTTGTTTAGGAGGGCGTCCTCTTTTTGGCCTAGGGTTTAAAGCTTCATTAGAGTAGTAGGTCTGCGATTTTGCAACTAGCTGTTGCCTTGCAACTTGAACATCCTTTGCTGTTTTCTTTTGGAATAGAGATTTTTTAACTTTCTCTACCAGGCTTTTACTAAGATCCATGTCTTCTTCAAAAACAAAAACAACATCATTATTTCTGAGCCACTCGATGATTTTTACTCTAGAACGCTCTTGAAAATACTGTTGCCACTTATCTAGTTCAACTAGGTGATCGTATAAGAAGGCAATAAAGTTTTCTCTAGCATCTTTAGAGTTAATGATATCCAGCATTTTTTCTTTTGTATCAATGTCGTAAACCTTTTCGTTTACAAAGCCTTCCATGAATTTTTTAATTTCAAAGTAAGTAGCTTTAGGGATTAAACAGTAGCGATCAGGGCTTCCCTTAATTTCTTTTTCAAGTTTATCAAGATGTTCTTTGCTCTTATCTAGGTCTGCAAACAGGATAGCTCCTTCCTGTATTTCTAGGTAAAAATCTTTTTCATCATCAGAACGCGAAAAAGCTTCCATTAAGCGGTTGTAATGCAAAATTAAAGGACATTGTGGAACCTTGTTCTCTGCTTTCATCTAAAACCTCTTTGAGTGTCTCTTAAATAAATGAAGTAGCATACATGAAAAAAAGCTAAAATTAAAGAGCTAAAGAAGTTTTTTCTAAAAAAAGAAGCTTCCAAAGTGTTTATACAGTGACCAGCCGTATAACCACTCAAGGGCCTGAGGAGAGTAGGATACACACTCTGGAAGCCATGAAAGGAGAAGATATGTACGAATATCTTAATGCAAGGCCTGTGCCAAAGTGGATATAAAAAAAATAGTTTAAAAGCCGCTTTCTTTCCAAAATAATGCATGTAAGTACTTTACAAGTTCAGCAAGCTTTGATTTCCAGCCTGAACGCCATTTGACCTCTCCTGTCAGACCAAATTTTAGTAGTTGGTTGTACTCTTTTAAGGATACTTCAACAATATAGTAGCTATCGACAATATCTAACTTGTCGCTTTCTTTACTGGGAGTAACAGGAAGAGGGCCCTCGCTAGTTGAACCTAACTGAGGGTATAAGAGGGTGTTAGCACGTACAGGGCTTATTCTATTGACTTCGCCCGAAAGTTCGATAAACTCACCGTGTGTTTGAAAGTAAACTTCGTCGCCCTCTTTTACATTTTTTACTAGGTGCTCGGGAACAAAGGCTACTATTTTTGGCTTTGTCTGATCTGCAATTTTCCCAATCTCTTGGTTAGTATAGACATAGCTTCCTTGCTTGAGTGACCAGCCAAAAATGGTACCATTATGCTGAGCAAATACCTTTAATTGTTTTTTTTGTTCTAAGAGTCCTGAAAGTCTTGCCTCTAGTGAAGCAATATTTGCTTCTTTTTCAGGGATAAGCACACTAGTTTTGTCTGTTTCAGAGGCCTGCTCTATTTCTTTTTTTAAAATAGCTATATCGACTTCAGTAGCTTTAACTTGATTATCAAGAGCATAAGACTCAATTTCAAGAAGTAATGCCCCTCCCTCAACATAGTCTCCCTTTTCATAATTACGCGTTTTAATGAGACCGTCATGAGGAGCATAAATAGTTTGCTCATTTACAGGAGCTGTAATTGCTGGAAAGTATTCATTATGCGGTAGCGGTGCTACAAACCAGATAGATAGGGCGCTAATAAGGATAGCTACCGTTACCGAGCGAGGGTTAACTGTGATATATTGTTTAAGTGCCATTAACTGTTTTCCTTCATCCCAAAATGGGCGGATAATAAATACAACAATTTCGACTAAAGCTAAAATGATTCCCAGGATTTTTGTAAACTCATAATAAACAAAAAGTACGATACCTGTATATAAGACGATACGGTAGAGCCAGGTATAGACAGAGTATAATAGCATTCCAATTTTTGTTTTATTAGGTATGCCTTCTTCAGGAGCGGGAGCATCCATACCTAGTATCCACTTTCTTAACTGCCAACGACTATAAGCAAATGCCCGAGATTGTAGGTTATCGACCCCTAAAAAATCTGATAGTAAGTAGTAACCATCAAAACGCATAGCAGGGTTAAAGTTAACCAGTATAGTAGTGGCTAAAGTTACAGAAGAGACTAGAAAAAAAAGGCTATTTAATATTCCTTCTGCTGTTATGGACCATCCCAAAGTAGCTAAGCCTGCTAACACTAATTCCATTTTAATTCCAGCTGCATCAATATGCAAACGATGGAGCCGGTTTGACAGTTTCCATGAGTCAGTTACATCTGTATACAGCCTGGGTTGTAGAACAAGGAACGCAAAACCAACAGCGGGAACTCTGACTCCATAGTGTTTAGCTGTGTATGCGTGTCCACATTCGTGAAAAACTTTAACAATACCCATTGTAATACTGTAGGCTATAGCTCCTTTAAAGCTAAAGAAGTAGGGGAATGTAGCAAAGTACACATCATAGCGTGTAAGTAAACCGATGAGCCCAGCCACCGAAACTAAAAGGTAGAGAAAAATAGCAAAGGGGCTAGCTAAAAACCTAGCATACTGAATAGTGTCATTTAAGAAATTATCGGGATTTCCAAAAGGTACTTTAAAGTAGAGATAGTTATGTACAAGCCAAGAGCCCCATGAGGATTCAGCCTTTTTGTACTCCTCCTCCATTTCTTCTGCAGTATGACCCTTTTGAACAAGCCCCATCTTGTCAGCTTGGTCAAAAAAACCTGATATATCTTCTTCTTCAACTCTTAAGGTCGTATTGTCTTTTAGGAAAAGATTCAGTTCGCTTGCTGTCATACCGGGCGTGTAATTTTGGAGTAGAACTCCCTCTTCCCAATTGATTTGGTAATACTTAGCGGCAATAGGATCATGAATACTATAAGTTGGTGCTCCTGCTAAATCAGGAGGCCCTAAATAGAACCTTAGTTCCTTTCTTAGAGAAGGTAATGGTTGAGGTGGAGGAGGTTGTTCGGGCCCAGCGGGCGGCATACCTGCTTGCATTTTTCTATTCACTATTATTGTTTTATCCTAAAAGACAAATAACAAGTTACTTCAAAAAAGGTAAAGGGAATTCACCTATTCTTTAACAGGCTTAAAGAAGAAATCATCGCTAGCTTAAGGTAAAAAATATCAAAACCTCTAGCTACCATAATTTTACTTGACTCAATAGAGCAAATTGGTTCTACTGGCCAACGTATAGTTTTACAATTTAACAAGAGTATTTTTTAAAGGGTCCTTATGAAACACAGCAAATATATAACTAGAACATTACTTACTTCTTTTTATGTGCTCGCGACAATCAGTTGCTCTAAAAATCAGTTAGACGGGAAACAGTTAAGAGAAGCTAATACTAAAAAAGATACTCAGATTCTTTACTCAAGAGTCAACCTTCCAGACAAGCCCTTAAAGCTACAAGATATCCTTAATGTTGCTTTTAAGCGAAACTTGAATCTGCTTGCCTATGAGCAAGAATACTTAATGGAGAAAGAAACTGCGATACGATCTCAGTTAGCTAAGTTACCCCAGGTTAATGTATCGGGTGAGATGCAGCACCGTTTTAACAGAGCTGGTAGTTTATCAGGAGGGTCTTCAGGAGTAACATCCAGTTCATTTAGCTCTTCTACTCCTCGGAATACTCGTAAAGCAGATGTCCAGTATCTATTTAGCCTTCTAGATTTTGGTGTTACTCACTATAGGTTTAAGCAAGCGAAGAATCGTTTTCATATATTAGCTCAAAAGCATAAGCGGCTAAAGCAAAACTTGATCATGGACTTAACAACTGCATATTGGCAAGCTGTGATTGCTCAAAAAGCTACAGAAGGTGCTGAAATTGTTTTAGCACTAACGGAAAAAAGACAACGAGACTTACAAAAGCAAGTGAAGCATAAGTTGGTGCCTGAAATTGAAGGTTTAGAAAACAAAAGGCGTCTTCTAGAGACACAGCTTCGTCTAAAAAGTTACAAAAAAGAGCTAGATGATAGTAAAGCACAGCTTCTACAGCTTATGGGGTTACCACCATCAACAGAGTTTGATGTGGCTTATGAAGATGTTCAATTAAGAAAGCCTGAAGATATCGATGTGAAACAGCTTGAAGAGTTAGCTATGCTGCATCGACCAGAACTTTACACATCTGATTTAGAAGAAAAAGTAGATGCTGATGAAGTAAGAGCTTCTATTGCAAGTATGTTTCCAAATGTGACTATTTTGGGGGGACACTTTTTTGACCATAGTCCGTTTTTAGAGAACAATTACTGGAATACTGTTGGTTCAAGAGCCCTTTGGAATATACTTTCAATACCTACTAATGATAAGACTATCACGATTGCTAAGCACAAGAAAAAAATGTCAGAAACGACACGCTTAAATACTTCTGTAGGAGTAATTAGTCAGGTGCATTTAGCCCACTTAGAGTTTAAAGATGCTTGGGAGCAGTATAAACTTGCAACTTCACTTTTTGAGACTAAAGAGCGTTTGCTTGAAGTGGGAAGATTAGAGCAAAAGCAAGGTGTTTTTGATGCTGCTGACATTTTAGAGCTTGAGTCAGAAGCCCTTTTCTCTGAAATCTTTGCTACAACTACTTTTGCTGAACTGCAGATGTCTTTAGCTAGAATGGGAAACTCAATTGGAGATCCCCTTGCTTTTGTTGAGATTAATTTAGATGACTTAGATCTTAGTTATGCTGACATGGTAAACTTTGATGTAGATAGACGTAAAGCTGAGCAGTGGGCTTATGCTAAAAGTGACTATGGCCTAGAAGACGAGTATGAAGACCCTCTTATTGAGATCGCAATTTCAGAGGAAGAACAAGCTAGACGTAAGCAGCTGCTTGCTTCAGCTCAAAATAGAGAATACTTTGAGTCCACGCTTCCTGCATTAACTCCTGAACAATTAAAGCATACAGTAAGTTATACCACACTTTTTACTACGGACGAAAAAGCTAGCGATAGGGTTTCAAAATTAAGCCTGGAGCAAATTATAGGCCTAAAAAAAGAAAGCCGTAAAGCTTTCCATGATATTGTCCCAGGTCTTTCTGGATCACAAGTTAAAGAGCTTGTTGTTGAAGACCCCACTATTTTTGGTTCAACAGACATTGCTCAATTACAAGCAAATCAGCTAGTAGACTTGTATCGTGTTGATGCTTCATCACTTGATTCTATCATGCCTCAAATTACACCTGTTCAGTTAGCAGCTTTAATGCGTAACGACAACTTTACTAGTATTCCTGGAGCGCAAGAAAAGGTAAGGAAACTTTCTCAAGATCAACTTGAACTTGTCTATTCGGTAGATGCTAAGCTTTTTAGAAAAATTGTGAAGATTTTATCTGGAGACCAGGTTGTTAGCTTGATTGGAAGAGAGAGTAATACTAGAGGAATTGTAACCAAATGGTCACAAAATAACCTCCCAGGTATTTTAGATAGTGATGTTTCTTTAATTACTCTTCTTGATGCACACCAACTTGAATATTTAGCTGTTAATGCTCCAGAGAAATTTGAGTTAATTGACCACCAACTATCAGTTGATCAGGTACGAGGACTGATTAGAGAAACTTCAGTGCTAGATATGGGAGCTTCAACAGCAAGGATTGTAGCTCAGCTACCTGAGCATGTAATGCTAGAAATGTTCTCAAAAGATGCTATTGCTTTCGAAAAAGTGATACCATTATTAAGTGCCCCTCAACTTGACTTCTTCATTCAAAAGCAGAATGTATTTAATAATAATGAGCGTGCAGCAGAGAGAACCTCTAAGTTAGCTGTAGAGCAAATTGTTCAGTTAAAGCAAATTCACCCTGAAAGTTTCCAAGATATTACTCAAAACTTCTCAGGTAGACAACTTTTAGAAATTTTTGCCAAAGGAGACTCTGCTAAACGTGGAGAGATGGTAAAAGTTCTTAGTAATAAGCAAATTTTAGAGATTCATCAATCTGATCCTAGCTTATTCACGAATATTCTTGGCTTCTTTGATAAAAGCCAGTTAGTGGATCTAATTTACAACAGCCCATCTTTTATCAGTGATCCACAAGCTCCTCAATATATTCAAAGCTTAACCAATTACCAAGTTGAAGGCTTGAAAAATACAAGTCATGTAGCTTTTGCAGCTCTGATTCCACATATGACAGAGTTCCAGATATTGGATTTATTAAAATCTGATGAGATGGCTATGTCTAGACCTGTTACATCTGTAGAAGACCCAGGCCTACGACCTGAGTTACTAGCCCATTCTATGAGTGCTTCTCAGCTTCAGGCTTTATTCTACTTAGACCAAGATTCATTCCAGAATGTGATAGGAGCTTTAAATGCATTTCAACTTGATGCATTGCTTCACTTAAATCCAAAAGTTTTCTCTGAAGAAAATATAGCTTTAGTTCCAGTAGAACGTCTTCTAGAGATGAATGAAATAAACCCATCGAATTTATCTTTTATCATTGATAAAGCTACTTCACAGCAGGTGGGATCTATCATAGCATCTTCTGAACTTGTTGAACAAAACTGGCTTGCTAAAGTTAAGCCAGAGCAAGTGTCAGCACTCGCAAGTAATGAGTTAATTTTAACTAGAGTAGTACCTCATTTATCTGGTGAGCAGCTTGCTGCTATTATTGAAGAAGAAGGTGAGAACACTTGGCTTGATTATAGTAAAGATGAAGCAAGCATAGCAACCATTCTTAGTACTAAGCAATTAGAAGGGGTAAATACAGAAAACCCAGCAAAGTTAGATGCTGTGATGAAAAAACTTACAACAAAGCAGTTAGTAGCTTTGGTTAGTGATAGTACTGTTTTTGATGGAGGCAGCAAAAACCGTCTAAAAGAGGTTTCCTTCCAGAAAATATTCGAAGTCTATCACAGTAATCCGACTGCATTTACAAAGGTTATTCCTCAGCTAGGCTTAGAACAAATAAGAAGTTTATTTGATGACGAAGCTTACATAGATAGCTATATCAGTCTATTTTCTTCAGAGCAAATTTATGCTTTAATGCAAAAATATCCTCAAGAAATAGGAAAAGTAGTTGATCGTTTAAAATCGGGGCAAATTTCTGAACTACTGCACCAGGAAAACTTAACACCTATCCCAGAGTTTGTAGCAGCACTGCCATTAAGTAAAATTGAGAAGGTAGCCTCAGAAGATAAAGAAGCTTTTATTACCTTAGCAGAATCTTTAAGTGCTCAACAGGTTCAAGATCTTTTATCAAGAGACATCATTTTTAATGATAAGTCAAAAGATTTAGGCTTAGCTCAAAATATACCTCTGGCAGTTATTGAACAAATCAATGAAAAAGATAGTGGCAGTTTTTCAAAGTTACTACCGCATTTATCAGGTGCGCATATACTGGGCATGATAGGAAAAGGAAACTTACTATTTGGAGACCTTAACCCTAATGATATAGATGAAGATAGCCAGAAAATAAAGCAGTTAACGCTTAAGCAAACTCATGAGATCTACCAACAGAATATTAATGAATTCTATCGTTTTGTACCTTTTCTATCTGCTAATCAAATTGAAGGCTTAGTAGAGAAAGAGCCTTCTCTTTTTAGAACTGAAAGAATAGCTAGGTCGCTAAGACAAACTCAGCTTGTAGAACTCGCACAGCATAATATCAACACTTTGGCAAGTTTTGTTGATCTTCTAAGCATGAACCAAGTTTTGAATACTTTAGTGCATAGTGAAGAAAAAGCAAATGATAACTGGGTAACTTCATTAACAGAAGCGCAGCTTCAAGAGCTCTACCAGAGAGATAAAACTACCTTTAAGCGTGTGCTACCTGTTTTTACTGTGCCGCAGTTAGCTTCTCTGATTGGAGATGGAGCGTCTTCTGGTAAAAGTTGGTTTTCTAAAGGAAGAAAAAGCTCTCAAGCAGGGATTTTAGATAATAATGAGAGTCTGATACAGGTGCTTACAGCGAGTCAGATCTCAGAGCTTGATAAAAGTAACCCTGAAAAAGTAGAAAGCTTAGTAGCTTCCTTATCTGTAGAGCAGGTGCAAGCTTTATTAGATCAGACAGATGTGATGACTAAAGAATCTGGCAAAAGAGCAAAGGGGATCACAGTTAGAGACCTTTTAAAGATTCAATCTGAAAAACCAGCTCTATTTGACAGAGTTTTCCCATTCTTGTCACTAGGTCAAGTGAAGCAGTTATTTGACTCAAAGCAGGAGTTAAGAGGCTACATCAATAAGATGAGCTATCAGCAACTTTCTGCATACCATGCTGAGTATAATAAAGAGTTTTTAACAGCTATACCTAGTGTATCTGCAGAGCAAATGGTCCTGTTGATGGAGACTCAGGAGCTAAAGCCTGAAACTAACTGGGTAGCTAATTTAAGCCCTGAACAATTGAAAGCTTTAGCTAAAAAAGATAAGATAGAAGCTGTTATTCCGCACTTAACAGCTTATCAATTTGAAGACTTGGTGTTAAATAGTTCTCTATTTACAACAGACCAAGAAGCTATTAACAGAGTTCAGATATTGAGCTCAGGACAGATTGTTCAACTAAACCAGAAAAACCCTGGTGCTATTGACTTAGTATTAAAGCATTTTAGCTTAAATCAAATTAGACAAATAGCAGCTAAAGACCCTGATTTCTTAAGTGAAAATAGAGTAAAAGCTCTTAATCCAAGACAGCTCGAGGTTATCAATAGTAAAGATATTTCAGAATCAGAAGATTACATATCTCGTTTAACCAACCAACAGCTAGCTTCTCTTGTGCAGAAAAATCAGTTCTTTACAGCTTCTAAAGATGAAAATAAGCAAAGGGTGCACGCTCTAACCCAGACTCACCTAAACTACATGAGTAAAGAGCAACCTGAGTTTTTAGAAAGAACTATTAAAGATCTTAGCTTTTCTCAGTTAAAGCATCTTGTATTAACAACATCGTTTTTAACACATGATACTCAAGCATTAAAAAGAATGTCATTCTTGGGAACTGAGCAGATTATTGATCTCTACAGAAAGATGAACTTCTTTAAAGAAGGTAAGCGTGCAGAAGCACTTTTACATCAGCTAGAGAATGCTCAGTTAATAGATTTAGCAGCTAAAGATAGTATCACATTTGACGCTCTGTTTTCTTCATTAAGTGTAGAGCAAGTGGTTGATTTACTAAATGATCCATCAAAGCCTGTTACAGTTAAACATGTGCGTTCTATGAATTTAAGCATGTTAAGTGAGTTAAGCACTCGTAAAACTGCAGCTATGTCTTATCCACAAAAGATGTACTTTGATGAGCTAATGAAGTTTTTAAATGGGGAGCAAGTATCTATTCTATTTGAAAAAACTTCAGTGCTTAAAGAGAGCTTTGGTGATAAACCTCGCCTTCAATATCTAGAAGCAGCTCAGATAGAGCCAATAGCAGATAAGCAACCTGAGGTATTCCAAGAAATGGTTGCAGCTCTTAGCATAGAGCAACTAGCTGACCTTATTCAGAAAACAGGGGTGTTTACTAGCGCAGACAGTGCTAAAGATATGGTGGAGAAACTTTCCCATGAGCAACTCAGAGAGTTAAATAGGCATAATGAAGAGCTTATGAGTCAAATTGTCCGAAACTTAAACCTCGCTCAACTTGATGCTACTTACCGCTTTAGTCATAGTAAAGCATCTGCAGGGCAGTGGACATCCTATCTAAATCTTCAGCAAGTAGAATCAATTGGTAAAGTAGCTCCTCAGTTTATTACTAAAGTTATTCCTTATTTAACTTCAGGACAAATTCTTCAGTTAATGGAGAGCACCTCTCTTTTCCAAAATGCTACTTATAGCAAGCTATATGTCCAAAATATGACCATTAAGCAGGTAAAAGAGATATCAGAGGCTAATGAAAGCTACTTTAACCAGATTATTGGACAGTTATCAAATCAACAGGTAGCTAGTTTAATGGAGATGGAGGAGAGTAGCAGCTCTAAGCGTTCGGGTGGTTTATTTTCTCAATTATTTAAGAGAAAATCTTCTTCAAGGAAAAGTGACTCTGATAGCAGCGGTGTCTTAGCTCAAATACCAAGTAGAGTACAGTATCTAACGGTCTCACACTTAGATCATATTTATGCTAATGATAAGGATAAGTTCTGGGAACTTGTTCCTAAATTAAATGCTTACCAGCTTTCTCAAGTTGTAAAAGAGAGTAAACTGTTTAAGCAGCAGCGTGTAGCTGGAAGTCTAGCTAATTCTCTAGAGCAAGACCAACTAGAAGAGCTTTTAGAGGATAATCCAGACGAATTTAAATCACTAATTGTCTATTTGGATGGAAGGCAGTTGCAAAAGCTTGTAAGTAGCGCAAAGCTTTTTAGTAGCCAAGTACCTACTAAAGATTTAGTTCATCAATTAATGCTATCTCAAGTAGAGGATCTAGGGAAGGTTTCTACTAAGTCTTTTGCCTCTTTACTTCGTTATTTAAGTGTTGAGCAGCTATCAGATGTTATTGAGAAAACCCCTCTTTTGACAGAAGATACAAACGCTCCTTTTTACTTGCAGTACTTAACGTCACACCAAGTGTTGAAGTTACGTGATCAAGAGTCAGATAGCTTTGCTAAGCTAGTGAGAGTAATGGACACTAGGCAGATTGTTAGTCTGCTAGACATGAAGAATACTCCATTAACAGCACAGTACTTGCAGCGTTTAAGTACAAACCAACTGGAGAGCTTAAGTGTTGGGCAGCGTAAGACATTTATGCTAGTCTTTAGTCAACTTAGCCCAGAACAGTTAAATGAGCTATTTACTCGTTCAACAGTATTTAAAAGCTTAAAAGATAAGCAGTCATTAGTTCTTAGCCTTCACTCTAGCCAATTAACTAGACTTGGAGAGGATTATCAAGAAGCTTTTAAAGAAGTGGTTCCTCATCTTAGTGGAGCTCAAGTAGCCACACTTATACATGTTACTCAGGAGGCTAAAAAGAGCTTTATAGGTAAGGTGTTAGATAAGGTAAGTGAGCGAAAAATGAGAGGCGTAATGGGCGCAGAGCTAAGTTACATTCGCGCCTTATCTGCTAAACAATTAGAGGAATTAAACGGAGTTAATTCTAATAAATTTGACAGTATAGCTTCTGGGTTTAGTAGTAAACAAATCGCTGATTTAGTTGATCAGACAACTACCCTCTCAGGAGGACAAGGAGCTGAGCGTTTAAATGTGTTTGCTCCTAGTCAGTTTGTAAGCTTAGCTGATACTCAAGCCGCCAGTTTGGAAAAACTATTAA
Organism: Chlamydiales bacterium; assembly: GCA_009937555.1. Taxonomy (GTDB): domain Bacteria; phylum Chlamydiota; class Chlamydiia; order Chlamydiales; family JAACFD01; genus JAACFD01. The sequence goes on from JAACFD010000008.1 coordinate 19,931, forward strand.
GTCAAATGAGTGCAAAACAAATTAATGACCTAAACAGTAGCAGTAATTTGTTAACTACTCATAAACAAGCCGCAAGATTTGTTAATACTTTAGATGTGGGTCAGCTAAGAGAGCTTTCTAACCGTTATCCTGAAACTTTTGATAGAGTTCTCTCTAATGTTGGAGAACCTATTGTGAATCGCTTGATTAAGGATTCGGATACAGACTTTACGCCACACTTTGTAATGTCTTTAAATTTTGACCAGTTGAAGGTGATGCACCAATATAATCCTGTCAACTTTAAGAAAGCGTTTACTTACTTCAACATTAATCAAATTGCTAATTTTATTGAGCGTTCAGACCTTTTAACAGCTGATAAGAGTGCAAAAGAAAGAGTGAGCATCTTAACTTTAGGGCAACTTCAAGAGCTTAATGCTATAAACCCTAAGCTATTTGATGCTATTATTTCTAATTTAACTTCAGACCAGCTAGAGGGCATTGTAAAGAGCAATACACGCCTCATGACACAAGAGCGTATTCAAAGGTTAACAGATAAGCAGTTAAGTGAGCTTACTGTACTACCTAATGAGTTTAAAAATCTTTCAAGGCAAAAAGCAGGTTCTTAAGGAGTTAAGGAGGTATTTTGAAACAGTTTGTTTATACTTTATTGCTAAGCTTAAGTAGTTTTGCATTTGCTAATACTCCGGTAGAACATGGTTTTGATTCTTTTCGTGAAGATCATAGAGTTGTTTTAACAGCACGTCATAGAACAGTATTGTCCTCTCAAGTTTCCTCTGTAGTAACAGAAATAAAGAAACAAATGGGTGAGAAGTTTAAAGAAGGTGATGTTCTACTACAGCTAGATGATGTAGTTTTCTATTCAGAAGAAACTAAAGCCTTAGCTACTTTAGAAAGAGCTAAGGTGAGGCTTGAGGCAACAGAGCGTTTATTTAAAGATGACGCCTCATCTCTATTAGAGTTAAAAGAGGCTCAAATGGATGCCGCTGCTGCTGAATCAGAACTAGTTCATGCAACTAAAACCCTTACAGCATGTGCTATAAAAGCACCGTATGATGGTGAGATAGTAGATGTTTTTACAGACCTTCATGAAATGGTACAGCCTGGTGAAGAGCTAGTTGAAGTAATAGAATCTAGTGTTTTAATAGGGAAAATTCTTCTTCCTTCTGATGAGTTACCTTATGTTAAAAACGGTATTGAGCTTGATGTTGAGATTCAAGAACTTGGTGTAGTGGTTAAGGCTAAGGTAAGTAATGTAGGTGCTGTTATTGACCCTGTTAGCTCTATGGTAAAAGTATACGTAGAAATTGAAAATTCTGAAGGCTTACTTAAGCCGGGGATGATTGGTAAAACGCGGATAAGAAAGGCTTAGATTATGTCCTCAGATTCCGAACACACAGCTGTAGAAATTCTTGCTACACTTAATAGGCTTTCATTAAGTGCTTGTGGAAGTAAAGAAAAGCAGTCTCTAATTTTTCTAATACTAAATGAGACAGTTCGTGTGGCTAAGTATGATCGAGCAGTACTGTGGCAATTTAACCAAGATACCTTTTCTCTTTTAGGAGTATCTGGTCAAGCAAGGATTAATCAAACTACTGACTATGCTACTTTATGGAAAGAGCTTATTGATGATCTTAAGACTCCAAATACTCTTCAAGAAATTAATAGAGAGAGTTTTTTAGATAAAGAAGCTCAATGGCAACAGCTCCAGGAAAATGAGGGCGGGGCAAATGTTGTCTGGGTACCTATATTTACGAATGAAAAGCTTAGTTTAGGTCTTTGGCTTGAGCGCTGGGGAGGGAAAGAGTGGCAAAAAGAGGAATTAGATTTAGTTAATTTCCTTTCTCAAGCTTATGGGGTTGCATGGGAAAAGTATGCTCCTAAATTTGCCCACAATTTAATGTTAAAAAGGAATATTTTGTTTTTCTGCGCCTTTGTAGTAGCAAGTTTATTTCTTATTCATGTTCCTCTAAGAATTGTAGCTCCCTGTGAAATTGTTCCTAAAGATCCTATGATGATTACAGCCCCTCTTGAAGGTGTCATTTCTGAGGTTGTAGTAAAACCAGGTGAAGAAGTCTTAGAGGGAGCCCCTCTGTTACTATATGATAAGCGCGTACCTATCCAAGACCACAAAGTTGCTCAGAAGTCTTTGCAAATAGCCAGGACAGAATATGAGCGCGCTTCTACTTTAGCCTTTAGAGACAAAGAAACTCTTTCTGATGTCGCTATCTTACAATT
>JAACFD010000118.1 GCA_009937555.1 Chlamydiales bacterium
CAATACATGCACAAGTCTCTGCACCCAGATATTGCTAAACTGCAATGGATATTTCTTAATAAAATAGTTCCTAATCAGTTAATTGATAAACTAATTAAAGAGAAACATAGCGTTTAATTGATATTAGCCATCTCACTGAAATTTCCATAAAGAAAGTATCTAAGGTTTTTACAAAAAATATCTATCGATCGTCTATGAGATCCTAATGGCTGGGCAGCTATTGCCGGAGTAATGAAAATTCGCTCTTGATCTTTTACCGTTTGTAGCAAAGGGTGCTTTGAGTCAAAAACAGCAGCACGGATATGCCCTGATTTCAGAAACTCACAAAGGGCTTTTAAATCTACAAGTTCACAATTGTTCAGAAAAATTAAAATAGCACCCTTTTTTATATGCTGAAGTGAAGTACTATTAAATAGACTTGTTTTGAGTTTATCCTTAGATAGTGCACAGCAAATCACATCACTTACTGTTAGCAAAGAGTTTAGCTGCTCAGTTGCATAAACTTTGTTACAATAAGGGTGGAAACTTGCCCCTCTTTTCCTAATCCCCCAAACTCTATAGTCATTCATCTTTGCTAGTCTTGCTACCTCAGATCCTACCACCCCTAGGCCTATTTGTAAAAAACGCATTCCTTGAAACTGCCCAGGCTCAACTTTTTCTTCCTGCTTTAAAATAGCATGGTCAAGCCCCTTTACTAAAAGGTTACTCCAAGACAAGACATACTCAGCCATATTAGTAATTTCAATTGTTCTAGAATGAGTAATTAAAATATTTTTTTGATCACATAAAATTTTAAACTTATAGTCCCCAACAAAAGATGAGATAAGATGAATCCATTTAAGGTTAGGCATCAGGTCAAGTCTCTCAGCACAAAGCTCTTCCCCAAAGTAAACCTCAGTTTTTTCAAGGACCCCTTTATCTTGTTTATCCCCCTCTTCTCTGACATTAAACTGTACAGAATAGCTGGTAAAGTCTTCTTTAAGCCTTTGTAAATCAGGTTCATCTAGTGGTATATCAAGGAAAACACAGGTCATTTAATAAGGTAAAACTCCAATTTTTTCTTCAATAATGTCAAAAACACTATTGAAGTCAACTGTTTATGCATTATCCATTGACTACAATAAGAAAAATTATCTATACTTTGTGGTTTTAAAAAGCATAATTACTGACAATTTAATTTTAATATCCCTCAAAGAGGATCTGGTTATGACAGAAAAAAAATCATATGTAATCATAGAGACCGGTGGAAAGCAGTATCGAGTAACTCAGGGAGATGTCATTGACGTGGAATTGCTAGAAGGCGCCAAAGATGACAATATAGAATTTGAAAAAATTCTTTTCTTCTCTGACGGAAAAGATGTAAAAGTAGGTGCTCCTTATCTAGATAAAAGCAGTGTAAAAGCTGTTATTTTAGATGAAGTTAAAGGACCAAAAGTTTACGCTTTCAAGTATAAAAGAAGAAAAAGTTGCCATAGAAAAGTTGGCCACAGGCAAAAATATTCTCGAGTTCAAATCAACGAGATTTCAGTAAGCGCATAAGGAGAAGTTAAGCTATGTCGCAAAAAAAAGGACAAGGATCTAGTAGAAACGGAAGAGATTCCAAGTCTAAAAGACTAGGAATTAAGGCTGCTGCTGGTCAGTTTGTGTCTGCAGGCAGTATCCTAGTAAGACAACGAGGCACTAAATGGTCTCCAGGAAACAACGTCAGAAGAGGTAATGATGACACTTTATTTGCTGTTGTAGATGGAGTAGTAACATTTAGAAAGACCAAAAAGACTATTGTTTCTGTGCTTCCTAAAGCTGAAGCTGCAGCTTAAGCATAAAAAGCATTATATATTTTTTTTAAAAGCTACTAAGTTGTATTAGTAGCTTTTTTTTTATTCTTATTTGCTTTATAATCCCTTCTATTAATCACTTAAATAGTTGTTATATAAATGTTTACAGATAAAATATCCATCAAAGTAAAAGCAGGTAACGGAGGAAATGGAGCCGTTGCATGGCGCAGGGAAAAGTATATCCCTAAGGGAGGCCCTTACGGAGGAAATGGTGGCCGTGGTGGTGACGTTATCTTTATGGCTGATGAAAACGTCTATGACTTGGACTCGTTTCGCCACACACGAGTCATTAAGGCTGACAATGGGAAAAGTGGAGGCAGCGCTAAAAAGCGCGGAGCTAATGGTAAGGACCTAGTGATTAAGGTACCACTTGGAACTCTACTAAGAGATAATGCAAGCCAAGAAATTTTATTTGATTTCACAGAACATGGACAAAGCCAAGTACTATGCAAAGGTGGATATGGAGGAAGAGGTAATGCATGTTTTGCCACCCCTACTAATAGAGCTCCAAATAAGGCTACTCCCGGTAGACTAGGCACAGAAGCCTTTATTGATCTCGAGCTAAAAATGATTGCTGATGTGGGCTTAGTAGGCTTTCCTAATGCAGGAAAATCTACCCTCTTAACCCAAGTAACCAAGACTAATATCAAAACAGCTGCATACCCTTTCACCACTCTAAAACCAAATCTAGGTTATATCAAGACATATGCACATGAGAAAGGAATTTTACTAGCTGATATCCCTGGTATTATTAAGGGAGCAAGTAACAATAAGGGGCTGGGGCTAGAATTTTTACGTCACATTCAAAGAACTAAACTGCTGATTTTTATGATTGATTTATCGGCTATTGATGGACGGGAACCTTTTGAAGATCTTTTAACCCTACGTGCTGAGCTAGAGCAATACGATGCCTCTCTATTGGAAAAGCCCTCTCTAATTGTTCTAAATAAACTGGACACGGAAGAAGCTCAAGAAAACAAAAAAGAGTTTTACACTCAGTTAGAAAAAACTGAAATCAAGCATACTTGCTTTGAAATTTGTGCTATTACTAAGGAAGGACTGGAAGAGTTAACTTCAGCCTTAAAAAACATACTGAAACCACAAGAAGTGTTAAGCCTTTCCTCTACATAAAAGCTTTTCACTTGATAGTTTTGTAGCAATTACCTACAATTTCTACTTCTTTTGCCTGCGGAGGAGTGTCCGAGCGGCCGAAGGAGCACGCTTGGAAAGCGTGTGTGCGTCACAAGCGTACCGAGGGTTCGAATCCCTCCTCCTCCGCCAGTTTTTAATTATCAAAAAATTTTTGCTGGATTTTCTGGGTTTATAAAGACTCTTTAAAACACCAGTACTCATGGGATTTAGCGAGTTTCAGTCATGCAACACATGCGTACCTAGAGAATCGCAAAATCACCAAAAATACCCCCAAATCTCCCTTTTCACTCTCCGTTTCTCCGTTACATGCGAACGTCGGCGCCGAAGGTACGCATCTATCAACCCCTTGATTTTACTGGGTTTTTGCAATTTTGGTGTTTTGAGGTTCGTTTTTGGAAAGTGGTATGCGGTGTACTCAGAATGAGAATATTCGCTGGGCTGATATCACAGTTTATGATACAATGCAAGTGGTTTTTTTAACAAACGATGCGTCTACAAAGGGGTTTACATATGGCTGGGGAAGTAATAATTCCAGAAAAATTGCAGTCTGGTGATGAGGTAAGGATTATAGCTCCATCAAAGAGCCTAAATATCATCTCTGAAAATAATATAGAAATGGCAATAAAAAGAATAGAGTCTTTAGGCTTAAAAGTATCTTTTAGTAAGAACGTTAAACAAGAAGAGATATTGGGTTGCGCTTCTATTGAAGATCGGGTTGCAGATTTACATGACGCCTTTGCTGATAAAAATGTTAAAGCCATATTAACTGTCATTGGGGGGTATAATGTTAACCAAATATTGAGTTACCTTGATTATGACTTGATAAGATCTAATCCTAAAATCCTCTGCGGTTTTTCTGATATAACATCGCTGCAAAATGCCATATTCAAAAAGACAAATTTGGTTGTGTATTCAGGATTACATTTTAGCAGCTTTGCTATGCAAAAAGGATTTGAATATTGCATGGATTACTTCAAGAAAATCTTTTTCCAAAGAGAAAAAGTATTATTATCTCCTTCTACTGATTATAGCGATGATAAATGGTACCTCAACCAAGATGATAGAGAATTTATTAAAAATAATGGTTATTGGGTTATTAATCCAGGCATAGCTAATGGAAATATAATTGGCGGAAACTTAGGGACTCTTCAGTTGCTGCATGGGACTGAATTTTGTCCAAGCTTTGAGAATAACATTTTATTCCTTGAAGAAGTATCTTTAACCAATGGTGGGTGCGATATTCATGAGTTTGATAGAGATTTACAATCGGTAATTCATCAGCCTGGATTTGATGGTGTAAAAGCCATTGTCTTTGGTAGGTTTGAAAGATTTTTCAATATGAACAGGGAAATTTTAACCTACATCTGTAACAAAGAGAAATTAAAGAATATGCCAATTATCGCAAATGTAGATTTTGGACATACTATGCCGATTGTAACTTTTCCGATAGGTGGTCATTGTGCTTTAGATGCAAAAAATGATTCCAACGTAAGTATTCATTTTTCAGGGTAATCGTCATTTGCATATGGTATATCGAAGCGCAAAATTTAAGTTATTAATTGTTGTTATTATGGTTGCCTTGCCACTAGCATTTTATGCATATAATTGGCAGTCTCCGGATGTCAATCAATCAGCAGCTGATAATCTTCATCAATGTATTTATAAATCAGACAACAAAAGAAGTCTAAAGGTTAGTTCGCTCAACAATGAATTTACTATCACCTATGTAGAAAACAGTAATTACGATTGCTTTAACCCTCGCTTCCCGGCAATTCATATGACAACAGAAGCCAAGCACAACGCCTGGCTGCACGTTGTGTATACTGATCGTAACGATATCAAAGATAATCAAATCTTTGTTGATACAGTTGATCCAGATAAAGCCCCTGATATTTACCCATTTTATAATTTAGGGCAAGAATTTTATGACGCCCCTCTTTGGCGTTACAGCTTATTCTCCAAGCCTTTAAGTTACTGGAAGGGGCATGCTTGGGCTGTAGAAGTTGATCATAAAAACAAAGTAATAAAACCTATAGGTGGAGTTTCTTGGGGATTTAATCTATCGTATTTTCGGATAAGACCAATATGTATAACTCCATCCGCTCTTAATGAAGATGACTGGGAGAGTGATTGGCAAATTTTTAAAATGAAACTCAATGAATTTGAGGTTAGAATATGAATTTTGAACTAAAAAAAGCATCTGCCAATGAAAAATCAATTTTAGCGAATTTACTAGAATTGTACGCTTATGATTTTACCGAACACTGTGATTTTGATATTGGCGATGATGGCTTTTATGGATACAAAGATTTGCCATTATATTGGACAGATAGTGATAAATTTCCGTACTTGATTTATTGCGATGGCAAAATAGCAGGATTTGCATTGGTCCAGAAACGTTTGTCTGTTTCAGAAAATAATAAAGTATGGGATATAGCAGAATTTTTTATATTGAAAAAATATAAACGAAAAGGACTAGGAGCCAAGGTGGCTGCTGAAATATGGGGCAATTTCCCAGGTCAATGGCAAGTAAGAATATTAGTAGAAAATAAAATTGCATTAGCATTTTGGTTAAAAGCGATTAAAAACTTTATAGTAGCAGAACCAAAATCATGTGATGTGATTTTAAAATCAGAAAATTGGAAGGTTTATTCTTTTGAATCAAGAAATGGTGGCCAAAATGGCTAATGAAGTTAATGATGAAGTCATAAATAATATTATAAAAATATTGCAAGATGAATTCATCTGCCACACCATAATCTTATATGGCTCTAGAGCTAGAAATGATTTTAATGACATTTCTGATTACGATGTTGTAGGGTTTAGTGACAGGTATGAAAATGTCCAGAGAAAAGCCATCATTTTAAACGGCAAATACTTGGATTTATGGGCTTACCCAACAAAAACACTTTACAACCCAGAAGCATCTATGGCGCGAGTAAAAGGTGGGGTTGTATTAAAACAAAAAGACTCTTTAGGCGATGAGTTTTTATCCTTAATTCAAAAAACAACGAATAAATCTATCCCTCTGTGGGAGGTGGAACTACAAAAAGTTTGGGCATTAAAAATGCTTGAACGTGCTTCTTTAGATGATTTAGAAGGTAAGTATAGAAAGCATTGGTTGATATATGCATTGCTCGAAATATATTTTATGGCGCACGACATCGAATATATGGGATGTAAGGTTGCTCTACATTGGCTGCAAAAAAATGACACAAAGTTTTATGAGCTTTTTAAATCTATGCTTGATGAGGGCTCTCTTCTTGATACTATCACAGTTGTTTTCCATATAATTTGTAAAGAACAAATATTTTATTTTATGAGGCATGGTCATGCGGATGAAAATCCAGACGATCAATCTCGAGCTATAAACCATCAAGGTCAGGAGGCATTAAATAGAATAAAAAAAGAATTATGCGAAAATAATTTTGATTTGATAATAACCTCATCAGCCAGTAGAACAAAGCAAACTGCTGATATTATTTTTTCTGAGAAAAACACAAAAGT
>JAACFD010000119.1 GCA_009937555.1 Chlamydiales bacterium
ATTAAGCTATCGGCCCTAAAAATAATAAATAAATTTTAGGAGAGTTGGAATGGTTGATGTAGCAGCAGGTAGAGTATTAAAAGCTCAAATACCTAATAATACCCTTAAGTTAAAAGTAGAAGCAGAAAAGCCTGCTAGGTCAATCAAAGACCTTACGAGCTATATCCAGTCTACACTCTTCACTTCAAAAACTTATGTTCAATTAAAAGAGAAAATAACTGCTACTCTAAGCTCTAAAAAGACTTGTGTTATCTTGACCATAGGTATGATAGCTTCCATCATTCTCTACAGAAAACTTTCTGCCTCTCAAACTCCTATTTTGCCAAAGAAAAAATCATTTCATTTAACAGATGCTGAAGTAAAAGCAAACTTGTTAGAAGCAGTAGGAATGGGTAGGGATGAGAGAAAAGCTAAAAGAGAGCAAACTGAAATAACAGCTCAAACTCATCTGATGAATTATACAATGGGATGCCATAGAGGAAAAATGGTCCCAGTAGAAGCAGCTAAAAGAGAGTATTCAAAACATCCTTTGCTGCCAGCTCTACAGGATGTTTCTTCCATGAAAGCTGCACATAATTTATATCAAAGAGAATCTATTAGTCACGCAGCATCATATGTAATAACAAGAAAACCAGATGGGAAATTGTACTTGCTTGTTAAGAGCAAAGATAATTGTAAAATAGAGGTCCCAGGTGGTTATGGGTATGATACCAGATATTCTTTTAGTTTTATGCTTCAAGCTTTGAGATCTGAGATGTGGCATGAAGGAAATGTTGTAGCGACAAAAGAGAAGACTAGGTGGACTTCCCCGCCATGTTTAACAGTAACTGACAAACAGAAAGTAGCGATGCTTCAGGTTTTTCATTTTAACTATGACTCAGGCTGGGAAGAGAATCTAAAGTGTCATGAAGACCCATCCTGGAAGATCCATCTTATGCCTCTTGATGAAGTTAGAAGTACTATGGGTGAATTATTTAGTGCAGATGTAGCAGGAAGTTTTACAGAACTTGATCATCTAGGAGTTTTTGATTATGACCACCCCCCTAGGTATGAAACATCTCATGTCCAATTAGCCTCAGCTATTGATCAAGAATTTTTTAGCTCAGTTTACCTTGATCTATCAAGTATCAATTCCCCTGAATGTAGTAGAATAAGAGAAATGGCAAGATTGCCTGAAGAGGAGTTTTTTCTGCTTCCTCTTGAGCAAAATGAAGCTCTTCACAAAAGTCTTTTACTACGAGAGGTTGGTGAAGGTGATTATGCAGCTAGTAGATTAGAGAAGTTGCTTAACTCTTGGAAAGCTGGAGAACGAGGGGGTAAAAGTGAGAGTGTACACGAAGCTGCAGCTAATGCTCTAGGACAATTAACTCCCTATACCTGCGTTTTGACTAAAGGTTCTGGCAACTACAAGGATAAAGATATTTTATATACAGCTATTCCTAGTGAAGTTGACTATAATGCTTTAGAAGGTATGTATAGAAGAATTTTCCAATTAGCTTATGAATCTGGTAAAAAGAAATTATTTTTACCTGCTTTATTTCGTGGCGATATTGCACAGAATCTAGATATAGCTATTAGTGAAGCAAACGCATTTTTACAGCTCAATAGGGATATGGAAATAGTTTTAGTTCCAGGTGGTTCTAATAGAGATCGTTTGTGCTACAATATTATGTTAGAAGAACTAGGAGAGCAAGAATTAGTAGACAGCGGTAGGTTAAAAGTAGAAGCAATAGATGTGTTACAAGCAGAGGGTGGAGTTACTGTAATAAATGCAGGTCCTCAATTTACTTCTAAAAGTCAGTTGTTTAGCTATCTAGAAGAAGTCCAAAAAGGACTTAAAACTCTTGTAAGTAAAACTAATGCTCATCCAGGAGTAAGCTCCTTATCACCTCATGTGCAGAAAGTAAAAGACCTTGTATCTGACGTAGAAAATAACATGGGGAAAACTACAGCTTCTAGCGCTCAAGAATTGTTTGGAGATTTGGATAGAGATGCTTTTATAGCTGCTTACAATGATATGATAGAAACATTTAGAGCGCTTCAAGTGAAGTATCCTGGTGAACAATGCTTTGAATGTTCTCCAGCTGCACTAGCAGAAGAAAGAAGGCTAAAAATAGGGAGTAGTGTAAACCCTTATTTAGCTAATAGAGCCCATAGCACACCATTTTTAAGTAAAATGAAAAGCCTGCTTGGCTTTGCTAATCTTGTTCTCTTTGGTCCTAAGATATTTGATCAGTTGAGGGCTAAGCTTTTTATCTCAGGTTCTCATCACTATAAAGCTAATGAAGGGCTTAATTTATTTCATTCTTTAACAGGAAATATGATTGATTGTGAAACTAAGCTTGCAGCGCCTCAAGGGCATAGTTTAATGGCTCTTGAAGAAGCTAATTTTCATATAGAAGCATTTAAAAAACTATTTGCAGCATTTCCTGAAGCGCTTAGAGACAGAAGACTGGATCTACCTCAGAGTGAACGTAACATACATATCTCCTTAGGAAATACTGACAGAGGTGATCACGGGGTTTGGTTTGTTAACCATATTAGTGCTTATTTTGCAAATGTACCAGATCTCATAGACATAACTAGTGCTTTACTATTAGCTCCTTACTTGCTTGTAGAAAGCTTTGAAATGTTAAAAGAAAAATACCAAGGCACCCCCGAATATGATAAGAGGCTAATAGAGTTTTTTAACGAGGCTATCTCTCTAGCTTGTTTTAATGGAAAACAGGAAGCTGTTTTAAAGACTCATACAAAATGTCTAGAACTAGTAGGAGCTATACTGTCTATTAAAGATCAGGCTATAAGAGATTTTGGAGAAGAAATGGTCAATAATGCTCTTAATTTTAACTCAATGGTGGAAAAAGAGTTCTTCGAAAGCTTTATATCAGATGATGAAGTTAGAGCTGTTAAAGATAAAGCAGTAGATAAAGACGCTTTAGTAGAAGATAAAATAGAAGCAGCTATGAATCAGGCAAAGGCAAAGGGTTATCTTAAACAACTAGCCCAAAGAGAAGAAGGTGCTTTGTATCAAATGTTGGATGAGAACCTTTTAAAGTTTTTCATCGGGAAATATATCGATTACATGCAGTTTATGGTCTAAGTTTAACCGCTTTTTTAAGTTTTGTATAGTTAGTGTTTTAAGTGATTTTTTTTACTGCTTTTTCGCGTTATGATAAACAAGAGAGAGTGTTATGTTTCCAGCAAAAATTCTAAGCTTCTATTTTTTCCTATTTCATAGGCTCTTATAAAAAGAGCAAATATGTTAAGCTGATTTCCTTATAAAAAATATGGCTTAAGAATTTAAGGAGTTTAGCCTATCATGAAAGCACCTAGCTTAAAAGAATTAAGAGCAGAGTATAAGCCACGTTTACCTAAAATTTTTCAACAATTAGATCAGCTTAGTTTATCTTATGATCAAGCTCATGACGAGAGTGAGTTAAGTGAAGCAAAAGAAAACTTTCCTGAATTTTCACAGCAAAAACCCCTTTCTTTCATTTCTGAAGACGCATCGAATTTAGGTTTTGATTTTTCAAGGGCATTAAGAGTTGGTGTAGTGCTATCAGGAGGGCAAGCAGCAGGTGGACATAATGTCATTTTAGGCCTACTAAGCGCATTAGAAGAATTAAACCCTTCTTGTCGCTTATTTGGTTTTTTAAATGGACCTGGAGGCATCTGTAAAGGTGAGAGTATTGAAATCACTTCTGAGTACATGAAAGAGTACTTAAATCAAGGTGGTTTTGATATGATTGGATCAGGCCGTACTAAAATTGTTACCCAAAAGCAGATGCAAGAAGCTCTAGATAGTGTCAAACAATTAGGTTTAGATGCTTTAGTTATTATAGGTGGAGATGATTCTAATACAAATGCGATGTTTCTAGCTCATTACTTTGAGCAACAAAAGCAAGCTACAAAAGTTTTTGGCATCCCTAAAACTATAGATGGAGACTTGAGGGGAGAAGGCATTGAGATGTCTTTTGGCTTTGACACTGCTTGTAAAACTTATTCTGAAATGATAGGTAACATTATGAAAGATGTGCTATCAGCTAAAAAATACTATCATTTCATTCGTTTAATGGGCCGAAATGCCTCACATATAACCTTGGAATGTGCGCTGCAAACAGCCCCAAACTTAGCTTTACTTAGTGAAGAGATATATGCAAAAAAACTCACTCTAAAAGATGTGGTTAATCAACTAGTGCTACTTGTGGAAAGACGTGCAAGTATAGGTAAGAATTATGGAGTCGTTTTAATTCCTGAAGGAATTATTGAGTTTATTCCTGAGGTGAAGGCTCTTGTAGAAGAGTTAAATGACCTAATGGGCCTTCAAGAAGAAACACTTCAAAACTTAACAGTTGATGAGAAGTCTGAATTGCTGCTTTCAAAATTATCCTCTGAATCAAAAGCGTGTTTTAGTTCTTTACCTAAAGAAATTCAAAAGCAACTGCTTTTAGATAGGGATCCTCATGGAAATGTTCAAGTATCTAAAATAGAAACAGAAAAGCTGCTTGCTGAAATGGTGGAGCAGGCGCTTATGGCTAGAAAACATGTGACCAAGTTTGGCTATCAAACCCACTTTTTTGGTTACGAAGGTCGCTCAGCATACCCTTCAAACTTTGATTGCCAATATTGCTTTTCATTAGGTTATACAGCTGCACTGCTTTGCTATAGCTCTTTAACAGCCTATATTGTGGCTATACAAGGCTTAAGTAATGATGTGGAAGACTGGAAGCCCGGTGCTGTGCCGCTAATTTCGATGATGCACAAAGAGCGTAGAAAAGGAAAAATTGAATTTGTTATCAATAAAGCACTGGTCGATTTAAAAGGTCCTGTTTTTGGACATTTTAAAGAAAACCGCTTAAGTTGGGAATATGATGACGCTTATACCCAGCCGGGGCCAATTCAGTTTTTTGGACCTCAGAGTATTACAGATGCATCTAACTTCACATTGGCCCTAGAGTCTACTTTGAAAAGTTTTTCTCTATAGTTTTGCAGCCTGGATCAACCCTTGATCAATGAGACCGTTGAAGCGTTTATTCACACGGGTTAAGAAGGTGTCAGTTAAATTGAGAACGCGCTGGGCAGCTAGACGTTCTCTACCTTCAAAGTTTCCCACAAATCGCCTTTCAGTAAAGAACCTTAGCTCATTAAACATAGATCCAAATGCGCGGATACTTTCAATATTATTTGTGGTGTCTAGCTCTTGTAAGCCTAAGAAAAAAGTGCCTAGTAGTGTGTTTAACTTTTCTTTATCAGTTCCACTTGAAGTTTTTAATGGTTTGCTGTTGTAAAGCTCCTTTTCTACACGCTTCCAGAGAGTATCTAAGTCACTTTGTTTACTTTTTTGAATCTCTGAAGAAATAGAATCCAGTATAGTAAAGAGGGTAAATGGGTCATCACCATTAACGGACTTCAACTTCTTTAAAACCTTTTCAGATTCTTGAATAACTTTAGGAGGAGAGAGCTCGTTATAACTCAGTGAAGTACTGGGTACGCCCACGCTACCAAAATTGTCAGACATTGTTTTCTCCTAGTTTAACTTATAGCTTAAAATTCCCACTCATTGGTGATTTCTACAAACTGACCTATCTGTTCTTTACCTGGATAGAATTTATTAGATAAGGTAATAAGTTCTTTACCAAGGCTTGCTTTGTCATTCATAATTTTATTCAATAGCAGTTCTTGGATTGAGAATGGTAAAATCTCATAATCTATTTCTGCTAGATCTTTAGCAGGTAAATTTTGCAGTTGCCTTGCTTCTAAGAGGAAAGTGATTCGTCTTTGTTTTTTGATCTCTTTGCTATTGAATTGCGGCTTTCCAGAATCCGGGTCAAATTCTAAAAGGTCTCCCATTGAAAGATAAATTGGTCCTCGCATGTCACTTAAAAGCTTATTTAGAACATGAGTAGACTTCCAGCTGCTGATTTTAACCTTAGCAAAGTACTTGTTTGGTATAAAGTCGCCAATAGTTTTATGGGACAACTTAGAAGGAACAGGGATGAACGAGTCTACCAGGGGAGGTAGAATCAAGTTTTGAGTTTGAGAAGCCTCTGTTAATAGCTTCTTAAGATAAAACTTCCATACCTTTTCCTGAAACTTAGGAGTAGCTAGAAGCGTCTTTGAGCGGAATGACTGATGCCATGAGTCATTAAATGTGCTTTCTAAGACTCGTTGATAGTCACTACTATTCTCTTTTTTTCTCCATACAATTAAGTCTGAATGGTTTTCAAATGCTGTAGCGACAGTATAATGAGCTTTAATTGCCTCTAGGCCCTGAGAATCATTAGAGCAGAGCAAAAGCGCTTGTTTTAATGAACCTTTTGCTTCTGGGGGGTAAGAGATTCCATAAGCATATTGATCGTTTCCTGTAAAAGTTTCTTTTTCAAATAGGTTAAAAGAATTGGCGCTTTGAGTTAAAGGTAGGTAGTCTGAGCTTACTTGAACAAACTTACGAGCAAT
>JAACFD010000120.1 GCA_009937555.1 Chlamydiales bacterium
CCTTCTATTAAATGAGAAAGCTCCAGGGGTTGTAGTTCATAGAAAGACAGCAGAGATTATTCTAGAAAACAATCAGCTTATTACTGAAGATCTAATCCAGAGACTAGAAGATGAAGACCTTCAAGATCTTATTATGCCTAATAACGAAGTCTACAACACTTTGAAAGAAGTTTATAGACAGCACGAACAAGAAATGAAGAAGATTGAGACTCAAAAAGCTCTTGACTTTGAACTTGTTCGTAAAGGTGATACAGACCTAGATCCAGGCATTATCCGTCAGGTTAAAGTATACGTTGCTTGTAAGAGAACCTTACAGGTGGGTGATAAAATGGCTGGAAGACACGGTAACAAAGGTGTTGTCTCTAAAATTGTTCCTGAAGCTGACTTACCATACTTAGACAATGGACAACCAGTTGAGATTATTCTTAACCCACTTGGGGTACCTTCAAGGATGAACCTTGGACAGGTACTTGAAACTCACCTTGGTTTTGCTGCTATGAAGGCAGGAATTCATGTTCAGAGTCCGGTTTTCGAAGGTTTCCCTGAAGATAAAATTTGGGAAATGATGAAAGAACACGGTCTGCCTGAAAGTGGAAAGCTTGTTCTTTTTGATGGTAAGACTGGTTACCGTTTTGACAATACAGTTGCTGTAGGGTATATCTACATGCTGAAACTAGGACACTTAGTAGCTGATAAAATTCACGCTCGATCAATTGGTCCTTATTCATTAGTAACGCAACAGCCACTTGGTGGTAAAGCTCAAATGGGTGGTCAGAGATTTGGAGAGATGGAAGTGTGGGCATTACTTGCTTATGGAACTGCACACCTGCTCCAAGAGATGCTTACTGTAAAGTCGGATGATGTTACAGGAAGAACTCACATATATGAATCCATTGTTAAAGGGGAAAACCTCCTTAGAGCTGGAACACCAGAATCATTTAACGTTCTGGTAAAAGAGATGCAAGGTCTAGGTATAGATCTGCGTGCAGAGAAAGTAGGGGATGAAGGTTAGTGAAAGCTAACCTCCCTATGAGTAAAAGGTATAAAAAGTAATTTAGAAAGGGTTTATCCCTTTCACATTTAAATCTTATCAGGAGTTAAGATGAAAGAGCTTGATGATTATCAGGTTGATGAAAGTAACCTTGCCCACTTTGACAAACTAACTATTAAAATTGCTAACTCGAATACGATTAGAGATTCCTGGTCAAGGGGTGAAATCAAAAAACCTGAAACGATCAATTATAGAACCTGTAAGCCAGAAAAAGGCGGTCTATTCTGTGAGAAGATCTTTGGACCGACTAAAGACTGGGAATGTGCATGCGGTAAATATAGAAAGATTAAGCATAAAGGAATTGTTTGTGATCGCTGTGGTGTTGAAGTAACTCTTTCAAATGTAAGAAGAGAGAGAATGGCACATATCGAACTAGCTGTTCCAGTTGTGCACATTTGGTTTTTCAAAACAACCCCTTCTATTATTGGTAATGTATTAGGTATGTCTGGTGCCGATCTTGAAAGAGTCGTCTACTATGAAGAATATCTAGTTATCGACCCAAAAAATACAGATCTTGAGAAGAAGCAGCTATTAAACGATGCTGAATACAGAGAAGCTCAAGAAAAATGGGGAAGAGATTCATTTGTGGCTGAAATGGGTGGAGACGCAATTTTTGAAGCCTTAAAAAATGAAGATCTACACGTATTACTAGCTGAGCTTAAGAGTAAGCTTAAAAAGACAAAGTCTATGCAAGCTAGAATGAAGATTGCTAAGAGACTTAAAATTATTGAGAGTTTTATTAGCTCAGGAAATTCTCCTGAAGCTATGGTCATGAGTTGTGTTCCTGTAATTCCACCAGATTTAAGACCTCTTGTACCTCTTGATGGTGGTCGCTTCGCAACGTCAGATTTAAATGATCTATACAGAAGAGTGATTAATAGAAACAACCGTCTACGCTCTATATTAAAGCTTAAAACTCCTGATGTAATTATCCGTAATGAAAAGAGAATGCTTCAAGAAGCTGTTGACGCTCTTTTTGATAACGGTAGACATGGTCACCCTGTTATGGGATCAGGTAACAGGCCTCTAAAATCTTTAGCAGAAATTCTTAAAGGTAAGCAAGGTCGTTTTAGACAAAACTTACTTGGTAAAAGGGTTGACTATTCTGGACGTTCTGTAATTATTGTAGGTCCAGAACTGAAGTTCAACCAATGTGGTCTTCCTAAGGTTATGGCCTTAGAGTTGTTCGAACCTTTTATTGTTAAGCGCCTCAAAGAATTAGGTTATGTTTATACTATTCGTTCCGCTAAAAAGATGATTCAGAGACAAGACTCTGTAGTCTGGGACGTTTTAGAAGAGGTTATTAAAGGACACCCAGTTTTATTAAACCGTGCTCCAACGCTACACAGACTAGGTATACAAGCATTCGAACCTAAGCTTATTGAAGGTAAAGCTATTAGAATTCACCCTCTTGTCTGTTCAGCTTTCAACGCTGACTTCGATGGTGACCAAATGGCTGTCCACGTTCCTTTATCACTGGAAGCTCAGATTGAAGTTAAGTTGTTAATGATGTCTCCTGATAACATTTTCTTACCTTCTTCTGGTAACCCTGTTGCAGTACCATCTCAGGATATGACTTTAGGTTTATACTACTTAATGCACGATCCTGTCTATGATCCTGAGAAGCACGGAAGACACGTTAGAACTTTTAGAGATAGCAAAGAAGTACTACTAGCTTTAGAGGCATCAGGTACTTTTAACTACTATGAGGGTACAACCGAAGCTGATTCATCAAGAGCTTATGATGACTATGGTCGTGGTATTAGAATCCATGAGAAAATTAAGCTTAGAACAGAAAACGGTATCATTGTAACTACTCCAGGAAGAGTACTATTCAATGAAATCGTACCAAAACAGCTTGGTTTCCAAAACTACAACTTACCTAAAAAGGCTATGAGTAACCTCATCATGGAGTGTTACAAAAAAGTTGGCCTAGAGAATACGGTACGTTTCTTAGATAATCTAAAAAATCTTGGTTTCTTACACGCAACTAAAGCTGCTATTTCAATGGGACTAAAAGATGTTTTAATCCCTGATTCAAAAGCAGAATTGCTTGATGAAGCTCATAACAAAGTACTTAAAGTTAATAAGCAGTACGAAGATGGTATCATCACTGAAGGGGAAAGAAAGTCTAAGATTATTTCTATTTGGACTGAAGTATCTGATACCCTAGCAGACCAAATTATGGATGATGTTTATCATGTACCAGATAGTGGTTTATTCAACCCATTATACTGTATGCTTGACTCTGGAGCTCGTGGTAACAAGGCGCAGCTTAGACAGTTAGGAGCTCTTCGTGGATTGATGGCTAAACCATCTGGTGAAATTATTGAGTCACCTATTACATCTAACTTTAGAGAAGGTCTAAGTGTAATGGAATACTCTATTTCATCTCACGGTGCTCGTAAAGGTCTTGCAGATACAGCTTTAAAAACTGCTGACTCAGGGTACCTAACTAGAAGACTAGTTGATGTAGCCCAGGATGTTATTATCACTGAAGAAGATTGTGATACACTGAATGGTATTGAAGTCACAGCTATTAAACAAGGTCAAGAAGAGCTTCTTCCGTTAAAAGATAGAATCTTTGGAAGAACTGTTTGTGATGACGTTTATGTCCCTGGTGATAACACACAATTACTTGCAAAAGCAGGTGATGTTATTAGTAGAGAGCAAGCTGAGAAAATTGATGACTCAGGTATTGAAAGTGTAAAGATACGCTCTGTTATGACTTGTGAAACTAAGCGTGGAGTTTGTGCTAAGTGTTACGGTAATAACCTAGCTACAGGAAAAATGATTTCTCTAGGTGAAGCTGTTGGAATTATTGCAGCTCAGTCAATTGGAGAACCTGGTACGCAGCTTACTATGAGAACCTTCCACTTAGGGGGTATCGCGGCTGCTTCATCTAACCCTGAGCTTTTCTCAGAGCATGATGGAATCTTGGTTTACTCTGGTATTCGCTTTGTTAAGAATGATGAAGGTGTTTACTTAGCTCTTAATAAGAATGGTCAAATTCATGTTGTAAAAGATGAAGGTAGACCTCTAGAAGAGTATAAGAAGCTTTTATCAACGAAGTCTATTGAGCCACTTCAAACTTTCCATATTGAGTTAGGTACACAGATTCTTTTAGAAGATGGTATTAACATCAAAAAAGGAACTAAAATAGCTGAATGTGAGCAACACAATATCCCTATTATTTGTGATCGCCCTGGTTTTGTTAAATATGAAGACTTAGTTGAAGGTATTTCTACTGAAACTAATGTTAACAAACAAACAGGACAGGTTGAGTTTGTTGTTAAGCAGCACAGAGGTGAACTACACCCTCAAATTAGCATCTACTCAAACAAAGAGATGGATGAGCTAGTAGGAACTTATGCAATTCCTTCTGGTGCGATCATTTCTGTTACCGAAGGTGATTTCGTATCTGCTGGTACTATGCTTGCTAGATTACCTAGGGGAGCTGTTAAGACAAAAGATATTACCGGGGGTCTTCCTCGAGTTGCTGAGCTTTTCGAAGCAAGAAAGCCAAAAGATTCATCTGAGATTGCTAAAATTGACGGGGTAGTTGATTTTAGAGGAGTCCAAAAGAATAAACGTATTGTTGTGGTTAGGGATGAAGTCTCGGGCATGGAAGAAGAGCACTTAATCCCACACACAAAACACCTTATTGTACAAAGAGGTGATAGTGTTATTAAGGGACAACCATTAACAGATGGTCTAGTTATACCTCATGAGATTTTAGAAGTTTGTGGTGTTCGTGAACTACAAAAGTACATGATTAACCAGGTTCAGGAAGTTTACCGTCTGCAGGGTGTGGACATCAATGATAAACACATTGAGATCATCATCCGTCAGATGCTTCAGAAAGTTCGTATTTCTGATCCAGGTGACACAACACTTCTTTATGGTGAAGATATCGATAAGATAGGCTTCCACAAAGAGAATAGAAAAGTAATCAACGAAGGTGGAAAGCCAGCTCAAGCTGTTTCTATTCTTTCAGGTATTACTAAAGCTGCTCTAGGAACTCAATCTTTCTTCTCTGCTGCATCTTTCCAGGATACTACTCGTATCATTACAAAGGCAGCTTATGAAGGAGCACCTGATTACTTAAGAGGTTTCAAAGAAAGCGTAATTGCAGGACATATTATTCCTGGTGGTACTGGTTTTGAGTACCATAAGAGAGTGCGTAACTTGGTTGACCTACAAGAAGAGCAAGAGCTTGTATTTGACTTTGAAAGTTAAGATAAGTTCATAAAGTTCATTTTTACTTAGAGACCTAGACTCATGTCTAGGTCTTTTTTTTATCTATCTACTATCTATCGTCTTAATGCATAGGAGGTCCTTTCATTTAGAAGGGATCATAAGCTATAGTAGGTATTATAGTGTTTCTTAAGCTTAAGGTAGAAGTTGCTTAACTTTAGCTATAAAGCCTTCATTAAGTCTTTCTAGTTCCTTGAATTGAGTCTTAAAACTTTTAGGATCTAAATGGGCATGGTACTGCTCAATAAATAAAGAGACAGAGTCCCCATTGAGGAGGTGATTGATAATCAGGTTAGATTTATCTTCAGGAATAATAAGCTTTTGGCCACCTTCAATACTTTGACAGAGTATAGTTGAACTATTACCGTTTATTCTTAAGTGAAGGGGGATTAGTTGTTGATTTTCATCAGTTGGAGTTAACCTTTTTGAGTAGGCTCCAATATGCATGCTTCTGCCGTTGGGCGTCTGGATAAGTTCAACACTTAGGTCTTTAAAAATGTCTTTGCTAGGTAGAGAAAGTCTTGCTGAAACCCAAGGAGTGTTAGTATTGTCGGTTTCAAAGGTCCAGGAATTTTGTTTAGCTTGAGTACAAGAAGAAATCAAAAGAGATGCGGATAAAAATAAAGGGAGAACAAGTGGCCTCATTCTCCCTATAAATGGATGCGTTTGCATTTGCTTAGTGGCTGTGACCGTGTGCGTTTCCGTCACTAGCAGATGAAACAGCGTTACTTACAGAGCTTGCAGCAACAGCAGCAGCAGCAGCAACAGCTCCTACTCCAACAGCTGTAGAAACACCAGCAGTAGCGCCCATTGTGCCTCCTATATAATTTAACGAGCCTTTAGACTCCATTTGAGCTACATCATCTGTGCTCTCTGTATTGAAATCTGTCGCTCTTGTTTCATTAGCAGCAGATAGGCCTGTAAAAGGTAATAAAGCAACTAAGCAAAACGCTATGGTCTTTTTTACTTTTCTCATTTTATAATTCTCCATATTTATAAAGTTCCCGGGATTTAAAAAACTTTAACCCATTTTACATGTACAATTTTTTTTTGCAAGAAAGTTTTAAGCTTCTTTGTATTACATTTCATAACTAATTAAAAGCAAAAAATGCAAGCTGTTGAAGATAAA
>JAACFD010000121.1 GCA_009937555.1 Chlamydiales bacterium
GCAAAGCGACGATTAAAAAAGAAAAAGCGCTCAAAAAGTCTGGAAAAAATTTTAGTGTTTAGAGGCCCTGAGGGAGTCTTTCTAAAAAAGATTTCAATCCGCGAGTCAGCAAATTTTTCTTTCCGCTTCCAGTCATAAAAAAAGCCCATACCTTTCAAGGTACAGGCTTCAAAATAATTTTTAAGCAGACTTCTACCTAAGCAATGACTAGCTTAAGCCAAAAAGGAATGTTATCATGCATAATTCTGGACCAGTCTTGCTCTTTTTGATTAACGTAAGCTTTATCTAAAATCTCTTTTGCCTTACTTGTTACCTGCTGATGCTTTTTACTACTATTAGAACCTTTAATCTCTTTAAGGGCTCCTAGACGCAGCTTATAGATAAAGGATCGCTTAGCTGTTAACTCTCCTGCATCTTTCATTACTGAAATAGCATAAAGGGAAGCTGTTTGTATAGGGCTAGAAAGCGGACCAAATGACGAGATTGGCATAAGCGTTAAATAATCTTTTACAACGTTAAAGAAAATCGAAGCTACTTCCTGTAAAAAAGGCTCTTTAGATAATTTAATTTTTTTAATTGTAAAAACATTCAGCGCAAGCTTTGAGCTATCTTTAGTTACTTCTGTTATTCCTTTTAGAATAATCAATGGAAGAAAATATTTTGAAGATGTCCAGCCATCTACAAATTTCTGTATAGAACGACTTAAATCCACAACTGGCTTAAATAATGAGCAATAGCTTAGAGCAAAGGAAACAAAGCTTGCTGTTGTTAGTATAGAAAAAGCTGCGCCTGTGCTCATAGATAAGATCGATCTAGAAGCTGCAACGCCACTTAAGAGTCTAGGTTTAATTTGAACATTGAGATTTCTGAGATCTTTTTGCGACTTATCTTCTGCCTGCATGAGAATTCTAAGCACTTCTTTGCTAACTCTAGACTCATTAATTACCCCTGTAGCCAATGCTTTCTCAGGGATTGTGTCAGGAACTGATACTGTTACACCAGGTGAGAGTTGTTCAATATTCGCCATAATCTTTCCTTTAGCTCAAAGAACTTTTATCTAGTATTTTTATTTTTTGCTAATCTATAGTTAGCATTAAAAAAATATCCCTCGTTTAACAGGTTCTAATACTAACACTCTTATAGATATATGTCTAACAACCAATTTGGTAAACTTTTTTCTTTTACTAGCTGGGGTGAATCGCATGGCCCAGCTATTGGATGTGTTATTGACGGTTGCCCTGCAGGGCTAGCAATTCAAGTAAGCGACATTCAAAGCAAATTAGACAAAAGACGTCCAGGGCAAAGCCCTTTTACCTCTCCTAGAAAAGAAAAGGATCAAGTGCAAATTCTCTCTGGCGTCTTTGAAGGCACAAGCACAGGGGCACCAATCTCTTTATTAATTCCAAATGAAGATGCAAGATCTCAAGACTATCATAAAAGTAAAAATGCCCTAAGACCAGGCCATGCAAATTATACTTACCTCGAAAAGTATGGAATTTTTGACTGCCGAGGAGGTGGCCGGAGTTCAGCTAGAGAAACAGCTTCCCGAGTTGCGGCAGGAGCTATAGCTAACTTAATTTTAAAACAAGAAAATATTGTCATTGCTACATATCTAAAGCAAGTAGGCAATATTACATGCCCTTCTATACCCTCGCTAGAGCATATTTCAAATATAGAAAAAAGTTCTATATTTTGCTGGAGCCCTGACTATGAAGAGAGATTCATTAATCTTCTAGATAAGTGTAAGCAAGATAATGACTCCATTGGCGGAGTGGTGGAGTGTGTGATTTTTAACTGTCCTACAGGTCTTGGCGAACCTATCTACTGCAAGACAGAAGCACTTTTAGCCCAGGCCATGCTAAGTTTACCAGCTTCAAAAGGCTTTGAAATAGGGGAAGGATTTAATGTAGCTCACATGAAAGGATCTGAGCATAATGACTCCTACTCAACAGATGGAGCTTCTATCAAAATAAATTCTAATCATGCTGGTGGAACTTTAGGTGGAATTACTAATGGTCAAGCTATATCTTTCCGAGTTCCATTCAAACCAACTTCCTCCATTCAAAAGCAAATGAACAGTGTTGATCTAGAAAAACAAGAAAATATTCAGCTATTGCTTAATGATAAAGGGCGCCACGACCCTTGTCTTTGTATTAGAGCAGTCCCATGTGTAGAGGCCATGTCAGCTCTAGTAATCGCCGATCTCATTCTACATAAGCGACTTAATAAAACCCCAAACAAATCAAGATCTCGTACAGAGAGTAGCTATAGTTTTACCTAGTAAAACCTTTTTAGCTAAACTCCTAGTATTTATGCTTTTCAAATATCGCATGAAACCCTATATAGTAAAGAGAAAGTTTAGCTTTATTTTATAGCAAAAAGAAGCTACCATTGAAGGTTTAGAATAGGTTTGGGAATATTATTAACCCTCAGCAAAAAGCAATTTCATATGGCAACTAAAACTCATACATTAGGCGACTACAATATCATCAAAAAGATAGGCCAAGGGTCATTAGGGACAGTATATCTGGCCGAACACCGCTTCATGCACAAGCCCTATGCTATCAAAGTATTGCCAGAAGAGTTAGCGGAAGATAGAGCCTTCATTAACCGCTTTCAAGAAGAGATTGCTAGCCTTTCTTCGCTAGAACACCCTAACATAGTCAAGGTACATAATATTTCTAATGCTAACGGACGTTATTTTCTAGTAACAGACTGCATTGTAGATTCGATTGGGGAAACCACTAACCTTAGCCAGTATTTAGCCACACAAGATAGCTCTTTAAATGAAAAAGAACTCTTTAAAATGCTTTACCAAATAGCTGAAGCTCTTGATTACACTCACAGCAAGATGTTAAATGGCAAGCGCATGGCTCACAGGAACCTAAAGCTTAATAACATTTTAGTTAGCCATGATGACAATGGTGATATTCATTTATACCTATCTGATCTAGGCCTATCCAGAGTTGTGGGCACCGGCGCAGTTTTATCAAGGACTTTCAAAGCTGTTGCAGAAGCTTTAGAAATCAACCCTATTGATTTTAATGCAAAAACCCAAAGCGACAGTTATCCTTCTCCCCCTCCTAACACTAAAAAACTTACCCGCCTTCACACTTCATTTTTACAAAGTTTCGCTTTTCTTGCTCCTGAGCAAAAGCTAACCTCATACAACGAAGAGCAGGCTTACAAATCGGATATCTACGCATTTGGTATCTTGACCTATTACCTAATATCAGGAAAATATCCTGAGGGTTGTTTTGACATGCCCTCTGCTACAGATAGCGAATATAATCATGACTGGGATGCTGTGGTTACAGCTTGCCTGCAACAAGACCCTCACAAAAGACCTGAATATCTAACTGAAATTCTTAACTCCTCTAAAAAACAAAAAACTCTTGTAAAACCTGCTACTTCCCCATACACTACTCACAGCTCCTCTGAAAAGGCAAACATACAAGCCCCCACTCCCATTGAAGCAGCTACACCTCTTCAACAAAGCTCATCTATTCTTTCCACTGAAGACAATCACGAGACTATCTCCCCTGCTCAATCGCCAGCAAAACCACTACTAAAACCTCTGATTGAAGAAGGTGAAATTTCACGCCCTCACTATGACCCTGATCCTGCAGCCTCTCTTGTGGTTGATCCATCTGTAAAAGTCTACCATCCACAGCCTAAGGCGATAAAGGATGTCACTCCAATAGAAACAGAAATGATAGTTGTAGAAGGTGGTAACTTCCAAAGAGGTTGTAATGATGGAAATAGGGATGAAATGCCACTCCATCATGTGGATCTTGCTAGTTTTGCTATAGAAGTCCATCCTGTAACCAATGAGCAGTTCACAAGATTTTTAGAAGCTATGGATGGCCTAAAAGATGGCAATAACCAAGATATCATTAGACTTAGAGAATCTCGCATTAAAAACATTGCAGGTAGATTAGATATTGAGTCTGGCTATGCTAAGCACCCAGTTGTAGGTGTTACTTGGTATGGAGCGGTTGCCTATGCAAAATGGGTAGGTAAAAGACTACCTACAGAAGCAGAATGGGAAGTAGCAGCTAGAGGCTCAGGTATTGAGAATATCTATCCTACAGGTTCTGATATTGAGAAGTATCAAGCAAATTACTTTAGCGCAGACACTACTCCTGTTATGAGCTATCAAGCCAACTCAATTGGCTTGCATGATATAGCAGGTAATGTTTATGAATGGTGTCAAGACTGGTATGGCTATAATTACTACGAAACAGCATCTCAAGAGCCTAATAACCCTAGAGGCCCTATACAAGGAGTCTACCGCGTCTTAAGAGGTGGGTGCTGGAAAAGTTTAAAAGAAGACTTGCGCATCACTCACCGAAATAGAAATAATCCCGGTACCTTTAACCGTACCTATGGATTTAGATGTGCCGCAAATGTTGAGCAGATAAAAAAAACGACTTAAAGCTTTAGAGGAGTCTAGTATGAGCGAAACCAATCAAGAAGATAATCAGTCAACTGAGAGTAGCGAAAAGACAGAAACCCTAGCAGGAGCTATTAGCCCTCACCATATTGATCTTCTAAAAAGCCTAAAAGACACTCATCTATCTCTTTCTGTAAGGCTTCGAGAAATGCAATTCCCTATAGGTAAACTCCTTTCTTTAACACCAGGAAGCTTTCTGCGCTTTAAAAGCCACCTAAATGAACCTGCAGATGTAATTGTAAATAAAAAGAAAGTAGCTCGAGGTAAAGTCGTTCAAAAAGGTAAGAGATACGGCATCCGAATGGATGAGTTCCTAAACTAGACTGACACTAAGACACATACACACTCTCTCAACTTAGCAAAATATATTCAAGGAGGAATTTATTATGACTAGTCGCGCTCATGCTCTACCCCCAGGATACTCACACAGAGAATTAACAAGTCGACACAAGGATCACCACTCTCCATCACAAACTCGTGTCACAGAATTAGCTAGGACCACCATAAAAAGGTCTGCTTCCCCCTCTTCTGCAGAAGGTTCTAGAGCGTATAGAGCTAGGCACAGCTCGCTAAAAGAACGTCTAAATACGATGACACCTCATCAGCTAAAAGTCTATTTTCAGACGCCTCCAGCTG
Organism: Chlamydiales bacterium; assembly: GCA_009937555.1. GTDB lineage: Bacteria > Chlamydiota > Chlamydiia > Chlamydiales > JAACFD01 > JAACFD01. Next base: position 5,093 of record JAACFD010000121.1, read on the forward strand.
GCCACTCGTACAGTGAGTTTTATGGTGAAATAGGGAATGTAAACAACCTTGTTCTAAAAGCTTTCTTCACCTATAGCCCTGACGAAAAGATCACAGCCTCACTCTCATATTTTAAGCTTTTAAGCCCTCCATCGCAAATGTACATCTTACTAGCTCACAGCGCTCGGAGTATTGGGTTATGGGTAGCAAATCCTTCATTTACTCCAGATCTAATGAAAATTTTTACTGATAGTGTTAAGCCTACAAATGCAGTACAGGCTAATCGCAGAAGAGCTTCTTTATTTTTCGCTGCTATGCGCGCTTTGGATAAACCACAAACCAAAATTCTCCTAGAGAACTCTTCATTACCTGTAAAAGAAGCTATACTAAGAGCCAAAGGATTGAGTGATTCAGAACAAGAAGCTATTGCTGAGAATTTTCACTTATTTGTAGGCTGTAGCAGCAAAAGCTAAATACATCTAATCTCAGAGCTAGATAGAGAAGGTAAGGAAACCCTGTGCGCCACTATTGCTAATAAAATATATGCAGAGGGTGCTTTATTCCCTTTAATACGCTCAACATCTGATAAAAGTGAAATACAGTTACTCGGGAAATATTCTCCAGAAGAATTTCTTAGAGCTTCTTTTCCTGGGGTTTTTACAATGATTGAAGAGCCTCTTGTTTTTTTTCAGGCTCTTCATGACCTTACACCCCAATCCCAGACTTTACTATTTGCAAACATAACTCTAGCTACAGCCTTTGGCCTACACCTCCCCTTTATTGAAATGTTAGAAGGGCCAATAGATGACCTAGAAAGCCCCATTAGTTTTGAGTCATTCTTCCCAAACTTTTCTCCCTTAACCTTGTTTGCTATACTACCCAATATATTGGATGATCAGTTAAAGTACATTCTTACTAATGGTGACTCATCTGCCATTAGAGCTGTCCTAGATACATTTTCAACTGCTACTTTCCGAGTTAAAAGAAACTTATATCAAGTTACATCTGAACAAGCAAAACGCATAGTAAAAGTACTCACTCCAGCTGAGTATGCGGAATACTGTAATTGTTTTCCTCTTAGGCTTTCAGCCTTTGTGCTACAAAGTGCTACAAAAGAGCAAAAAGAAGCTGCAATAATTTCTTTAAACGAGCTTCGACTTAGTGGTTCTAATACCTTTTCTAGTGCCACAGGGCTTGCATCACCTGTAAGCACAATTATTTTTTCAAATACAGATGATAATATAAGGCATGTAAACACCATATTTAGAGAGCAAGGTAACTTTTACTATAAAAAGCTTTGGTTCTCTTTGCTTGAAGAAAGACAGGTAATAGAGCTTGCTACTGGAAGTAC
>JAACFD010000009.1 GCA_009937555.1 Chlamydiales bacterium
GCTTATTTTGACTAAGCTGACCAAATTCTTTAAGCAGTTCGGCTTTTTTCTCTTCAGAAACTTCCTTATCTTTTAGTTCACTCGCTAAAAGATCTCTTTTTCTCAGCCAATTTCTTTCTAAAACCTTTAATACCGTAGTTCTTAACATTTCTTCAGCTCGCTGGGCAAAAACTTTTTTATCCAGAAGCTCCTTTAGAAAATTCTGCCTATTTTCCTCTAAGTGATATGCCAAGCTAAAGGCATCTACAGCTCCTTGCTCTTGAAAAGTTTTTGTGATCAAGCTAAAGAAATCTCTGCAGGTATCATCAAAAAAATCAGCTTCTCTTAAATTTTTAAATACAAGTTCTAAAAGTTCTGGCTGCGTTTTCGCAAAAAAGAACATAAGCCTTAAAAGATCCTGTTCAAGAATAACATCTGCATCTACTTTTGTTCTCTGAATCTGTAGCTTTTGAATAGGCCTCCCTACAGATTTAAGAGGAACCTTTTCATCTAATAGTTCTAGGGGTATGTTTAGCATCACAAAAAGCTTTTTCAAACTCTCATAAACCATGATACTATCTTCCCACTGCTTTATCTGCTCCTTAAGTTTTTTAACCACTTCAGCTTTACCTGCAGGAGACTGCAGATCTAACTGATTACCTAAAAAGTCAACTGCAAACTCTAGATAGGTGCAACTTTTATCCAAAAGCTCTAAAAAGCTATCTAAGCCTTTTTGCAAGACAAAACCATCTGGGTCAGTGTTCTCTGGAAGGGAAACAACAAAAACTTCCACTCCTTTTTTCTGGAACATATTACCAACTCTATAAGCTGCTTCTTTCCCTGCACTATCTGCATCAAAAGCAAGAAAGACTTTTGTCACACCAAGCCTAGTGAGTTCTTCGAGGTGTCCATCAGCAAAAGCGGTACCTTGTGTAGCAATAGCTAAAGGAAAGCCTGCAAAATTTAGGCGCAAGGCATCAATTTGCCCTTCAACAATTAGTGCTTTACCTTGTTTGGCAATTTCCTTTCTAGCTGCATGCAAGCCAAATAGCACTCTAGACTTTTTAAACACAGGTGTTTCGGGAGAGTTAACGTATTTACCCCCAAAAGTTGTCTCCTTAAACTTTCTTGAAGAAAAACCTATAACAAGGCCTGTAGGATCTAAAATAGGAAACATAACCCTATCGATAAAAAAATCTTGAAGTCTTCCTGTTTTAGCTGATTTTTTAAGCAGACCGCCCTGTTCGAGAATAAAAGAGTTAAACCCCATCTGTCCCATTACTTTCTCCAGCATCCCCATTTTAGATGGAGCTAGCCCCAACCTAAACGCCTTAATAAACTTGAGGCATATCCCCCTAGAGTAAAGGTAATTAAGCGCTTCCCTTCCCTCTTCTGAGTGAAGTAGATAATAATTGAAAAAGCGACTAGCTTGGCTAAGAGCCTGGCGTATTTTCTTCTTATCGGGTCCTTTGCTTTGCTTTTTGTCTGATTCTTCATACTCAAGCGTGACCTGAAACCTTTGAGCTAAAAATTCTACCGCCTCAAAAAAGCTTAAGTGGAGGTGGTTCATTAAAAACTCAATTGCATCCCCATGAGCACCACATCCAAAACAGTGATAGTGTCTATCTCCTGGGCTTATAGTAAAAGAAGGGGTCTTCTCATCATGAAAAGGACACAGACCTTTATAACTACTACCAGCCTTCCTTAGTTCCACATACGAAGACACAAGATCCACTAAATCAATACGTTGTCTTAACGACTCTAAACTTTCTTTTTTAAAAAATGGCATATGCTTTTAAGGTCTTTATAAGAAAAGGTCTATTTTAACCCTTTAGCTCTTTCATTTCAACTTGACGGAATTTTACCAGATGCTTGATACAGTAGTTAGTATATAAGAAACTGAGTCAATGATTTAAAAGAAAGGTTAGACATTATGAGCGATGGTTCACTGAGGCTGGGCGGATTATTTTCAGGTCTAGATACAGACACCATGATTCAAACACTTCTTCAGGCTGATCAAATAAAGATTGATTCGTTACAAGAAGAGAAAGAACTAGTTAACGCTAAGATCGATACATGGGAAGACATCTCCCAGGAGCTAAAGTCATTTGGTACTATTGCTGAAAAACTTAGAGCTATTGGAACAGATGGTTTTACTTTATTTGATGACAAAATCACCTCTTCTACAACTGCTACTGTTGGAACAGCTATTGCAACAAGCGGAGCTCAAAAGGCCTCTTATGACCTCACCGTTACTAATATTGCTAAAGGAGAAGTAGAGTATAGCTCAAATCCATATACCACAGTGAGTGGCGCTGCAACCATTGATGTCAATGGTACTAGCATTGACTTAGCTGATGGTGATGATTTAGATGATATTGCTCTAGCGATTAATTCAGCATCATACGACTCGGGCCTGGATGTGACAGCCTCTGTTATAGATAGTAAGTTAGTAATCACACAAAATAATACTGGGACAAGCGCTACTGTAGCACTATCAGATACATCAAATACTGTAATTGCAGACCTGGGAATGACACAAGCCCAGGCTCCTGCTGATGCGTCAATTACATTGAACGGGGTCCCTATTACCTCCACTACCAACGTTGTTTCAGATGTAACTGAGGGTTTAACACTTAACCTTATCAGCGCAGGAAGTACTACCCTCACTGTTAACCATGATACTGCTACTGTTAAAGAAACTTTGACAGACTTCATCGATGCATATAACGAATTTAGAGACCTTATTGAACGTGTTAGAAATGTAAAACTAGATGAGGATGACGAATTTGGAATTTTCTTTTCTGACTCTTTGTTAAGATCTTTATTTAACGAAGCCAGAACATTTTCTACTTCTGGAGTTACCTTTGGAGATGCTGTCTGGGATGGTGCCAACCTACAAGCTAACGCTAGCGTTAATGACACAACTATTAGTGTAGCCGGCCTAACCAATGGAGGCACCGTTAAAGCTGGCGACCAATTCACCTTTGATGGTGATAGAACTATTTATACTGTTGAACAGGCAGTAGATGTTGACAGTGACCCTGAGACCCTAATTATTTCTCCCCCTATTGAAACGGCTATAACTAGCACTACAACTATTTTACCTGCTGTAAAAAGTCTAGAGACCATAGGTATTGGAGTTAAAACAGATACTGTAACTGGCCTTTCGGGTATTTTAGATATCACTGATGAAGCAGCTCTTGATGCTGCACTAGAATCAGACATGGCAAGTATAAAACTTTTATTTGCAAGGGTTAGTGGTGATGGAGACTCTGAGCGTTTTAAAACGGGTGTAGGTCGTCGTATTTATGACTGGATTGATTCTCATACACAGATTTCAGTTTTCTTAAATAAAACGCGTTCTATTGACGATCTTAAGATCCCTGGTTTTGAAGATGACATCGAAGATATTGATAAACTTATTGCCAGGCAGGAAGAGCGCATGGCGGCTAAAGAACAGGCATTAATCAGGCAATTCTCATCTTTGGAGCAGGCCTCAGCGCAAGCTCAGCAAGCTGGAAGTGCTATTTCAAATATTTCTAGAGGGGCTGGTTAAGCCTCTTTTTTACTTTATCTTTTTAAACTTTTGCATTAAATTTATCCTTCTTTTTATCTCGATTAATATAAAAATTGAAGGCGATTATAATGCTTAAAAATCTTCCCTCTGCCCCTCAAGAGAAAAAGACAACTCCCATGATGGCTCAGTGGCATGCCTGCAAGAAAATAGCTAAAGAGGCTATTTTATTGTTTCGTATGGGAGATTTTTACGAAGCCTTCTATGACGATGCTGTTCTCATTAGTGAGAAAATTAATTTAACGTTAACTAAAAGACAGGGCATTCCTATGTGCGGTGTGCCTTACCATAGCTCCGACGCTTACATTGACAAGCTAGTTGCTCTTGGTCTAAGAGTTGCAATTGCAGAGCAAACAGAAGACCCTAAACAAGCTAAAGGTCTGGTTAAGCGTGAAGTAGTCCGAATTGTAACCCCTGGCACCACCTATAGCCAACAGTTGGTTCCTGATAAATCAAATAATTTTTTAGTTTCAATTGACCAGGTGGGCTCTATTTTTGGCTTAGCAGTTTTAGATTTAAGCACCGCTGAGTTTGAAGTTATAGAGTTTGAAAAAAGCAAAGATCTTTTAAATGAAATTTTTAAAATTAAACCTTCTGAATTACTTTGTTCAGAGAAATTTTATCAACGAAATAGCGATATAAGCATTCAGCTCCAGCAGACACTTGACTTTCTTCTGACGACTAGGGACAACTACTACTACACTCATGAAAGTTCATACGCTAATTTACAGGAACACTTTGCCGTTCATAGCTTGGATAGCTTTGGGTTGAAAGGAAAGGTTGCCGCTATTAATGCGGCAGGTGCCTTACTTTATTATCTTAAAAAAGACTTAAAGCTATGTGTTTCTCACTTAAAATCAATTAAGTCTTATCAGATAAGTGACTATATGTCGCTAGATTACAGCACACAAAAACATTTAGAACTTACTGAAAATACCCAAGATGGGAGTCGAAAAAATACCCTGCTGCAGGTTTTAGACCAGACTTTTACAGCTATGGGTGGCCGCCTTATTCAAAGATGGATAAAACAACCTCTTTTAAATATAGAAAAAATCAACCAGCGCTTAGACGCTGTAGAGGCTTTTTTAAGTAACTCCTGTTATGAAGAGGAACTACATCAAGAGCTAAGATATATCCAAGATATTGAGCGTATTTTAATGAAGGTCTCTACTGGAAGTGCAGGCCCCAGAGACCTTGTCGCACTTAGAGTTTCACTAAAACAACTCCCCTCTATTAAGGCTCATCTTTCCTCAATGCGTACCCCATTGATCGATGCTTTAAAAGAGAAACTGCAAGAACTTCCAGAGTTAAACCAACTACTAGAACATGCACTGAAAGATGAAGTACCCCTCAGAGTGAGTGACGGAGGCTTTATTAAGCCTGGTTTTAATAACGACTTAGATGAGCTAGTGGGACTAAAAACAAATAGTCAAAAGTTTCTTTTAGAATACCAGGAAGAACTTAAAGAGAAGACAAATATAAAATCATTAAAAGTTGGTTTTACTCGTGTCTTTGGTTATTATATAGAAGTCAGCAAGGGACAAGCTGACCGCATGCCAGACTCGTTTACTAGACGTCAAACTCTAGTCAATAATGAACGGTTTATTTCTCCGGAGTTAAAAGAATTTGAAAACAAAATTCTTAATGCTGAAGAGCAGATTTCAAAAATTGAAACAGCCCTATTTAATTCATTAAAAGAAAAAGTGCTACAATTTCAGTTAGAGCTAAGCCAAATAGCTCAAGCAATTGCACATGTGGATGTTCTACAATCTCTTGCACATACGTCTTCAAATAACCGCTACTGTCGCCCAAAATTTACCCAAGACTCAGTTTTACAAATAAAAGAAGGTAGACACCCTGTCTTAGAAATGCTTTCTCTCACAGGCCAATTTATTCCTAACGAAACAGTTATGGATAATAAAAACCAAAAGCTATTTGTAATTACAGGCCCTAATATGGCTGGTAAGTCTACTTACATTAGACAGGTAGCCCTAATAGTAATTATGGCTCAGATGGGGTGCTATGTTCCTGCCAGTGAAGCTACTTTAGGCATTACTGATAAGGTATTTAGTCGTATTGGCGCAAGTGACGACCTGTCTAGAGGGCAGTCAACCTTCATGGTTGAAATGAGTGAAACTGCTAATATCCTTAACAATGCTACTTCATCTTCTTTGGTCATTTTAGATGAAATTGGACGTGGCACAAGTACATATGACGGCATTTCAATAGCATGGGCCGTGGCTGAATACCTACTTACAACAAGCGGAAAAACCCCTAAAACTTTATTTGCAACACATTACTGGGAACTCACAGAGCTAGAAAAAAAAGTAAAAGGAGCAGTTAACTTTTCTATTGCTGTTAAGGAATGGAATGATGAAATTGTCTTTTTGCATAAAATTGTTAGAGGCGGCGCCGATAAAAGTTATGGCATACAGGTAGCTCGCTTAGCAGGTCTGCCAAAGGCAGCTATTAAACGAGCTAAGGAAATTCTAAATCAGTTAGAAAAATCCAGATATGATGATAGCCCTAGCAAAAAAACAGGGACAAGCTCTCATAAGAAAAAAAGAGAAGAGCAGTTCTTACTTTTTGAGCCTTCAGCAACATCGAGTAGTAGTGCTAATTCAAGCCTTAGTAAAATTAAAGAACAGCTTGATGATTTGGATGTAAATAAAGTGACTCCTATGGAAGCCTTGGGTATTTTATCTAGTTTCAAAAGTCAATTAGATAGCTAAGCCTCCTTGATAATATTTACTTTTACTTTTGTTTTAAAAGCCTAAATATTTTATAGATCTGATGTTTGAGCTAAATTATTTTATCCATTTTGGGAGAGCGCAGCATGAGAAAATTATTCTTTACCCCTTTTATTCTAGCTATTTTTTTATTTACCTCATTGTTTTCTAGTGAGCCTGAAGCCTCTCAAGCAAGTAAATCAACCCTAAAAATAGGGGTACTACTCCCCCTTACAGGATCTTTAAGCTTTCAAGGGCAAGCTCAAGCACAAGCTGCTAAATTAGCTCGAGAAGAAATAGAAACTCTTTTAAGCGATACAAAAGCTCCCTACCGCATTGAAATGCAGACCAGAGATACTGAAACTAATCCTGAGACAGCGCTAAAACAAATGCAGGCCCTTCATTCAAAAGGCTTTAAAGTGTTTATAGGTCCTTCCACAAGCGCTGCTGTGCAATCATGCCTCAGTTATGCTAAAGAAAACGACTTAATCATGATTAGCCCTTCTTCAACTAGCACTGATTTTTCAGGTGCTAATGATAATCTCTATAGATTAGCTCCAAATGATAAGCATCAGAGTCAAGCACTTGCAGCCCTACTTGCAAAAGAAGGGATCAAGACGGTAATTACACTATACCGTGGAGATAGCTGGGGAGATAGTCTACAAAAAAGCTTTAAAGAAGAATTCCAAGCTATGGGAGGCTCGATTTACAGTAATGTGCGATACCATCCTGATACAACAATCTTTAGTAATCAACTTAAGTACTTACATCAGAGTCTAGAGAAAGCAGCTGCTGAACACGCTCCTAACTCAATAGCTGTATTCGTAATAGGATTTGATGAGACAACAAATATTTTAGAACAGTCCAATAACAACATTTATTTCTCTAATTTTAAATGGTTTGGATCTGACGCTTCGGCAAATAGCACCAGTGTCCTTCGTTCACAAGAAGCAAGAGAATTTGCTCTGAAAGTACAATTTAGAAGCCCTAAATTTGAAGTCCCTGAGCAGGCTAAAGGACGCTATGCTATGTTTGCTTCACAACTACAAGGGCGTTACAAGCAGTCATCAGATTCTTATGTTGCAACAACTTATGACGCTGTTAAATTAATTGCACACAGTTACCCATGGGTGCAACACTACCCTAATATCAAGTTTTGGAAAAAAGCTCTTAACTACCTATCTTCTAACAGCATGGGAGTTACAGGATGGTTATTATTAAACCCTTCTGGAGAACGAGTAATTGTAAGTTTCAGCTTTTGGGAACTTGAAAAAAATGGAAGCAATTTTAGGTGGATTACTAGAAATAGTTTCCATAAAACAACTCCTTTAAAAGGAGAGGCATGAATATTTTAGGGTTTGAATTTTACCCTATAATGTAAGATAATGCGTACACCTTTTGCATTTTTTATAATCGCTGCACAAAGTTAATAATTATGACTAGTAAAACATTTCCAATTGAGCAAGGCCTAGATATTTATAAACAGTCTCCTAGCCTTCTATTTCAGTTTATACTAGATGAGTTTCTACAAACTGCTGAGACCACAAGAAGTGCAGAGAAAATATATAGAAAAATTGAACGCTCTATTATTAGAAATAGACTATTAGCACATGTAACAGAGAATCTCCATCAACTTTTAGACTCTCTTTCTTTGCTTATAGGTTCTCATATGTCTAATGATAAATCTACACCATGGGATAAAGAGCAAGGTAGCCTTAGCAAGCTTCATGAATACTGCTACCTATTTAACGTACAAGCAAATGTCAACCCCAGAGCTTCTGAAAATCTCAATAACTGTGTGAGCCAAGCTTATCATAGTAGTTTGCAAAGTAGAGAAGCTGTCTTAGCAATTCTTCAACATAAACAGAAAGAAGAAACAGCTGATGCCGAAGCAAACCTCCCAGACTATGCTAATTTGTATAAACTACTAGATGACCTTTTAGACAACCTACAGCGTGCTTCTAGACTAATACTACAAATTATAATGTCATGTCATGAAGATGAAAATATTATCTTTTTTATTTTTAAAAACCAAGATCGCATGAAAGCATGCTATCCTGCTTTCTCCCTTCCAAGACTTCTAGACCGTATGTTCCCTAATGGCCTAAAAGATGCTAAGAACTTTCTTCTCAATCGATATGCAGAAAGAGGTTTTAAAGACCTTATTGAAGAAATCACCTTCTTATCCTCTAAAATAGAGGGCAATTAACGTGTCAGAGCTTTGCCTTCCTGAGCTTACTCAGCAACTATTTCAAGCGCTAAAGCTTCAGGCTCTGCAGCAAGAGTTGCGTATAGATTTAAGCAAAATTCCTTCCCTGAAAGACCTACCCTCTCGCTCTGTACCGCCCACTAAAAAAGAGGAAAAGCCTGTCGCCCCACTAGTTCTGAAACCAGCAGCTAAGCCTAAGCCGAGTAAGCAACAGGCTAATAAAAAAAATATTTTACAAAGCAATGTTGTCAAGACAGATCTTTGTAATACTCCTCCTCCTGTTATAGAAGAAAGCTTTCATGATATTGAAAAGAGCATATTTAAACACTTCTCTACGCAAACATGGCACAAATCCCCCTTAGATGATTCAGAAGCTAAGCAAGCTCAGCTCCATTTATCAAGTGAAACCAAGCTTGCTCCATGCTTAATTATCCTAGATAAACCTGAGGAGCTTCGGTCTGTCTTTTTCCAAAACCTGGCTCACACCCTCTCTTTTTACCTTGAGAACACAGAGATCATTTCAACAAGTCAAGCTATTCATATAGAAAAGGATAGAATTGAAAAAGAGGTAAAATTGATACTAAGTAGTGAAGCATTCTCCTCTCAGCTCTCAAGTAAGGAAAAAGACTCTCCAAAGAATGCCTGTACCTTTAAATCTATTCCCCTTATCATTTTATCTCATTCCGAAGCCTATACGAATCAATCTGACAAGAAAAAGCATCTCTGGAATGAAATAAAAAAGCACTTAAGCCATATTTTATAAGCTACTTTTATGTCTTCATATCATCATTTTGCTGAAGTTATACTCGATATATCCTGTGACAAAACACTGGATTATGGCATTCCTGATCACTTAGTAGAGAAATTAAAAAAAGGCATGCGGGTTGAGGTACTAGTAAGAGGTCACTCTAGAAAAGGCTACGTCACTCATATCAAAGATAAAACAGAGTGTAAAAGAGTTCTGCCAATACGAGAGCTTCTAAACCCTCACGAACTGCTTTCTGACGAAATATTTGATCTAAGTATTTGGATGGCTAAATACTACTGCTGTTCCATTCAGAAAGTGCTAAAAACTATTATTCCTTCCCCTATTCGCAAAGATTTGCAACCTAAAAAACAGCTGGTAATCAAACGAGCTAAAAGTAAAAAAGAACTCATTGAAATCTGTAAAAGCATCCGCTGTAAAAGCCCTAAACAAGCACTTGCTATTGAGGGCATATTACAAATAAAGAAAGAGGTTCTTCTCACAGAGCTTCTAGAAAAAACAGGTGTGTCTAGACAAGTAATCCATAGCTTAGAGCAAAAAGGCCTTATCAGTTCTGAAAAGCTTGCCCTTGACAGAGCTCCTATTTTAAATTATGACTTTTTCCCTACTAAGGCTAAAACCCTTAACCCCCACCAACAAAAAAGCTATGACTCTATTTGTAGCTCATTAGAGTCCCACAAGTTTCATACACACCTTTTATACGGAGTGACTGGTAGTGGTAAAACAGAGGTCTACTTGCAGTCCATTCAAAAAGCGTTAGACCTTGGAAAAAGCTGCTTAATTTTAGTTCCTGAAATTGCTCTGACAACTCAAACAATTGAACGTTTTAAAAGCCGCTTAAAAGAAGATATTGCAATCTTACACCACCGTTTAAGCGATGGAGAGCGCTATGACCAGTGGTATAAGATTCTTCGCGGTGAGATAAAGGTTGTGATTGGAGCTCGATCTGCTATTTTTAGCCCCCTCCAGGACTTAGGCCTTGTCATTGTTGATGAAGAACATGAGCGCTCTTATAAGCAAAGTGAGGAGAGCCCTACTTATAACGCTAGAGATATTGCTGTTTTAAGAGGAAAAATGAATCAAGCTTGTGTTGTACTGGGTTCTGCTACTCCATCTATTGAAAGCTTTTTTAATGCAAAACAGGGGCGTTATATTCTCAATACCCTTTCTGAGCGAGCTGACAATGCTCAAGATGCACCTGTTGAAGTAGTAGATATGAAACAAGAGTATCAGAAGAACCAAGGTTTTACTATTTTTTCTCAGCCTCTTTTGAAGCAAATTAAAGAAAACCATCGCCTGGGTCACCAAAGCCTTCTGTTTCTAAATAGAAGAGGCTACTTTACACTAATGATGTGCACCGCATGTTCTCACGTCATTAAATGTCCTCATTGCGATATTAGCCTCACTTTTCATAGGGGTGAGAATGTATTATCTTGCCACCAATGTAATCATTTCATCTCTCCCCCTCCTAAGCATTGCCCTTCTTGTAAAGAAAGCTCTACTATGAAATTTAGAGGTATTGGAACAGAGCAAGTAGAACGAAGCTTAAAAGCTATCTTTCCAGAGCTTAGGTTATTAAGAATGGATGCCGACACAACAAGGCATAAAGGTTCCCACGATAAAATCATTAAAGCCTTCCGTACACATAAAGCAGATGTATTAATCGGCACTCAGATGATAGCTAAAGGCCTGCATTTCCCTCATGTAACGCTTGCATGTGTCTTAAACTGTGACTCTGCACTTAACATACCCGACTTTCGTTCTTCTGAGCATGCCTTTCAGTTACTTACTCAAGTAGCTGGGCGTTCAGGTAGAGGAAAGTTAAAAGGGAAAGTGATTTTCCAAAGTGGACTCCCCTCTCACCCTCTTATTGAAATGGCTAAAGGTCAAGACTTTGAAGTATTTTTTGACGAAGAGATTGAAGTGAGAAAGCTTTTTGAGTACCCTCCTTTTACTCAGATGATTAAAATCAATTTCCAGGGTGAAGATGAAAAACAGCTAGAATTTTACGCTAAACGTTTTAAAGACTTCCTTGTTAAAAACCTTCCCCCGAGTTTCCATGTTCATCCTGTAACTCCTTCTGGTCATGCCAAAATAAAGGGAAGCTTCCGTTTTCATTGCTTGATACGTGGCCCTAACATTGTGAGTGCTAATAAAAAAATACAGGAAGCACTGGATAGCAATATCTTACCTCACCATATACGCTACTTAGTTGATGTAAACCCTTTAAGCACCTTCTTCTAAAGATACAGGATTTTAAAAAAATCCATTCCAAAGAAAAGATATTTCTGGTAATTCTTAAGTTTTAACAAGAAAGAAAAGCCTATAAGTGAAGCATTATGAAAAAATTTCCTCTATCCCTTATTCTTTGTATCCTAATATCTCTACTGGCATCTTGTAATAAAACTGAAGGTAAAGTCCTGCTACGAAACCAAAAGATGGTATACCAAGCAGAAGCTTACATCAATACAAGAGAATTTGACCGCGCAAAAGAGTACGTCGAGCTTGCGCTAAAGGACCTAAATGGAGCGATTGATAACGATCCTGAAAACCCTCACCTTAGAATTGTAAGGGGCCAGGCTTTACTCACTTTATTTAGAGCTGAAAACTATGTCACTTTTGATAAGTCGACTCCAAGACCTAGAAACCTTATGCAGCTGCCTAGGCGAAATGAACTTGTAGGTCTAGAAAACACACTAGTTCCTGCCGCTCAAGACTTACTAGTTGCGCTAGATGAGAAGAATATAGAAGACCTAGAGTTTAAGCATCAAACGATTGCTCATACAACCTTGGCTCATATTTACCGTCTAGATGAAAAGCAACTAGCTAATGCTGATATACAATATGAAAAAGCTATTCGACTTTACGAAGAAGAGTATAGAAAGCATAGAGAAAAGATAAGCTCTCGAACACCTTATCAGAGAAAACTTGAGATGCTTAGAAATCAAATTCACTACCTCATCCTATCACAAGTAGAGGTCAACCTACTTGCTGAAAACTGGCCAAGAGCTCTTGGGCTTTTAGAAAAAATGGCAGGTAAACAAGATTTAAAATTCTTTGCTACTCAATTTCCTTTGATTGAAAATAAGATACAGGCAATTGAAAATAAAATGGCAGAGATCAAAGCGAGCCCAAGTAAAGAAGATAGAGGGAAAAAACTCGTTGATATCATTAGAAAAAACAGAAAGAATAAGCCAGCTAGCCAAGATTCTGTGGGAGTCTACGAAGCTCTACTACTTCAAACAGAAATCAATTTAACTGACTTAATTAATAACTTAAAATACCGTATTATCTGCTACAATAATTTATCTGAAAAGACTCAAGAAGCAGAAGCAAGACGTATTTTAAGAATGTATTTCCCACAGCTAGATGCTCAGTTTGATAAGTTTAAGCAATTTCAATAAAGAGAAGGTAGAGAATGTGCGAATTATGGAAAAGTTTCAAAAGTGCTAGCCCTGAAATTAAAATGTTTATTCTTACGTGTGCTACTTTAGTGGTCATTTTAATTGTGACTTTAGTATATACTTATGGCAGGTTAAACTATGACCGAAGCTATAGCCCTTCCTCGCAAAAAGAACAAACAAGATGACAATAGCAACTACTCTAGATAAGACTTTAAAGAAAGTTTTACACAAAAATTTAAAGACAGTTTTACTGGTTGACACCCAAACTTCTTCAAGATCTCAGTTAGCAAATCACTTTCAGGGCTATAACTGCGACACTTTCTGCGCATCAGATCTTAAGGAAGCTTCTAGCATTATTGAGCAAGAGAAGATTAATGCAGTCTTGGTATCTCTTCCTTTTTCATATGATGACCTGTTTAGCTTCTTCCAGAACTTACAAGCCAGTAATTCTAGTGTAACTAGTATTATTCTAGGTACGCAAGCTCAGCTAAATAGTTTAAAACAACTTCCCTTTAGGAGCATTTCTTCCTTTGTTGTAAAAGGTGTTTCTAACTTCCACTTGCTAGATCAGGTTCTACGGTTATCACTAGAAAGAAGGGAACATAGTAATCAACTTAAGCAAAAGAACAAGCACCTAAGCTGGCTTCTAGAGCAAGAAAAACAAAAGAATGCTCGCTTGGAAGAAGAGAATAATAATAAAAGCCAATTCATCAAACAGCTATCTTCAAACTTGCTACTCCCGATAACTCACTTAATCCAATTTGCAGATATAGGTTTAGAGAGAGTAAAGCGTAGAGAACTTTCCTTAGCAGGTGACTACCTGGCAGAAATAAAGCTAATTAGCCAAGAGCTAACTATTTACATTAATGACTTATTAGAAATTACTAAGCTATCTAGTGGAGAGAGTCAGTTTGATATTGAAGAAGTTGATATCAAAGAGTTTTTCAAAACTATTAAAAACCGCTTCCAAGCCATTGCTGATAATGCTGAAATATCTCTTAACCTCAATATTAAGATGAAAACACCTTTTATCTATGCTGATTACAGTAAACTATTTAAAGTGGTTGTAATCTTAATGAGAAATGCATTTAGATATGTTCCTGAGAAAGGAAAAGTTGATGTTAAGGTAACTCAAGAAGAGCATTCTTGCTTTATTCAAATTAAAGATAATGGACCTGGAATTCCAGCTAATAAGCGTAAAAACTTATTCAATATGTATGGCCAAAACCTCGTTCAAAACCGTATGGGTATCATGGGCTTTGGTTTATCTATCTGTAAAGAGCTTCTAGTCAGACAGAATGGTGACATATGGCTTGAAGATGATGAGCGCTCTAAGGGGTGTTGCTTCTTTTTATCCCTACCAGTTGCCGACTCTCTTTTTGACTAATATCTATCACTTTAGTTACAATCTTCACTTTTATTACAGATAACCAAACAGGGCAGACTAATGAGTCAACCAGACTATTTCCAGCATGAAGAATTCCAAAACAGAAACCGCAAACTAAAAGAGATAAAAGACTTAGGAATAAACCCTTATCCTTACAGCTTTAACCGTACTCACATGAATGCAGACTTACATCAAGCCTATGAGGATGATAAAATAGCGGGTTTTGATGAGGCCATGGCACAAAAAAGCCCTAAAGTAAGTGTTTCTGGACGTATCGTTTTATCAAGGCCTATGGGGAAGAACATCTTTGCTCATATCCAAGATAGTACAGATAGAATTCAATTGGTTATTAACCGTGATTTTTGTGAATTCACAGACTATCAAGCAGACCCTGAAAATGCAAACTCCCCTAAACCTCAGAAAATTTTTGAAAAGAAATTAGACTTAGGGGATATCGTTGGTTGTGAGGGCTACTTATTTAGAACCCAAAAAGGCGAGCTTTCTGTATTAGTCAGCAAAGCAACGCTACTTTGTAAAACCCTACTTCCCCTTCCCGACAAGCACGCTGGGCTTGAAGATAAAGAGACCAGATACCGCAAACGCTGGCTTGACCTAATCTCTAACCAGGATGTCTATAAAACATTCACCCTGCGATCAACAATTTTAAAAGAAATTAGAGACTATATGTCTGAGTTTACTTTTATGGAGGTTGAAACACCTGTTTTACAAACTATCTATGGAGGAGCTGCTGCGAGCCCTTTCACCACGACATTAAATGCTTTTAATCAGCAAATGTATATGAGAATTTCCCTAGAAATTTCTCTTAAAAAACTTATGGTTGGAGGCTTTGACAGAGTATTTGAAATAGGAAAAGTCTTTAGAAATGAAGGCCTTGACCGAACTCATAACCCAGAGTTCACTATGCTAGAAGCCTATGCAGCTTACTGGGATTACAATCAAATGATGGAATTTGTTGAAAACCTATTTGAGCGTATTGCTAAAACGATCAGCAATGGCTCAACAGTATTCCCATTTCCAAAAAGTGAAGATGAAGTAATAGATATTGATTTTAAAGCTCCCTGGAAGCGTATTAGCATGATTGATGCAATAAAAGAATACGCTAAGCTGGATATTGAGAGTATGTCAGAAGAGCAAATGAAACAAAAGCTTGAGCAAACTGGAGAGTACCCAAAAGAAGAGTTAGCAAAACTAAATACAAGAGGTCTTCTTATTCAGGCTATATTTGAAGAGTTTGTTGAGTCTCACCTACTACAACCTCACCATATAATCGACCATCCGATAGAGACAACTCCTCTTTGTAAGCCGCACAGAGACCCTAAAAAACGAGCAGAAGGCTTAGTAGAGCGCTTTGAGTGCTTTGTAGCAGGTAAAGAAATCTGTAACGCTTACTCAGAACTAAACGATCCTATTATTCAAAGAAAGTTACTAGAGCAACAAGCTGACCAAAGAGATAAAGGTGATGCAGAAGCATGTCCATTAGATGAAGACTTTATTGAAGCTATATGTCAGGGAATGCCTCCATGCTCAGGAATCGGTATTGGTATTGACCGTCTAATCATGTTATTTAGTCAGTCTACATCAATACGCGATGTACTTTTCTTCCCTTGGATGAAGCCTACTGGACAAAATCAAAATACTGAAGAGGAAGATAAAGCTCCCGCTAAAGCCTAGAGTATTTATAACTCTCTAGGCTCTCTATCAAACTCAAATGATAAGGCATTAGCTTCTGGGCAAGATTTTATGCAGGGAAAATCTTCGCACATAACGCATTTTTTTTCTTCAGGATAGATAAGAGGATCCCTTTTCTCCATATCCTCTACCATAATTAGATTATGGGGACAGGCTTGCATGCACCGATCGCAACCAATACATGCTTTTAGAAAACCTTCTTCTGAGGGGTTTGCACCAGGAGGCCTTTGCTTTTGTTTAGCACTATCCTCTAAGTAATCAACAACCACATTGTTAGATAAAGAATCCAAACTCTTACCTACAACGTAGCTAAAAGCATCTTTAAAAAAAGTTTTTCTATCCATAAAATAATCAGCTATAACTAGTTACTGATTAACTGCTCCACTAGCTCTCTACCTTTTGTAGTGATGCAAATACCGTCACTATCCTTTTTCACAAAATTTGAGCGTGCTAATAACTTGAGCATGGTGTTAACCATTTTTTCTGAATGACCAATCTGCTTTCCTAAAGTATAAGGACAAACAGCTTCTTGGCCTTTTTGCTCTCCATGCTTATACAAAGAGATCATAAACCTTTCGTCTTTTGTTTTTCCTTTCTGGCTCACTATGTATTCCTCCTAGTTTACCTTTTTTAAAAAGCTTCCATCAGGAGAGTCTTCTATAACATAACCTTTCTGATGGATATAGTCTCTTAATCTATCTGCTTCTCCCCAATTTTTAGATGACCTGGCTTCAATACGGTCTTTTAAAGCTTGTTGAAGCTCTTGCGGGATACCTTCACTGTTTTCTTTAAAATCAAATATACCTAAAACAGGGTCCACCTTCTCTAAGAATTCGAGAACACTCTTAGCATCATTTAAAGAAACTTTCTCATCATCAATTAACTGATTTACTTCTTTGATCAAATCAAAGACAGCTGAAAGTGCAACAGAGATGTTTAAATCATCAGCTAGGGCTGCGTCAAACTTCTTGACCTGCTCATCTATCAACTTGGTAATTGTACTAGATGCTTGTGACTCTTGCTTTACTTTTCCAAGGCGGAAAATGAAGTCATCCATTCTTTTTAGTGAGGCTTTAGCTGCCTCTAAGCCTTCTAAAGTAAAGTTTAATTGAGTTTTGTAGTGAGTCTGCAAAAGTAAATAACGTACTTGCCTACCCGCATACCCCTTCTCTAGTAGGTCTCTAAGTGTGTAGAAATTCCCTAAGCTTTTAGACATTTTCTTATTATCTACAATTAAGTGTTCTGAATGTAACCAGTACTTAGCAAATGTCTTGCCACTACAACATTCTGATTGAGCAATTTCATTTTCATGGTGAGGAAAAATATTATCAACACCGCCACAGTGAATATCAATACTATCCCCTAATATCTCCATTGCCATACATGAACACTCTATATGCCATCCAGGGCGACCCGGTCCGAAAGGACTTTCCCAGAAAATTTGGCCATCTCTCTCTTCACTATAAGCTTTCCATAAGACAAAATCACTTACACATTCTTTGTCATATTCATCAGAGGCTATTCTTTCTGATGCTCCAGCTTGTAAATCATCCAATTTTAAATGGGATAAAGCGCCATAATTAGGGAATTTAGTAATAGAAAAATACACACAACCATCACTACCTTTATACGCAAAACCCTTATCAATAAGACCTTGTATTAAATTTATCATCTGTTGAATGTAATCAGTAGCAGCTGGATAGTGCTCGCAGGGAGAAATATTAAGGGTTTTCAAATCTTCAAAAAAAGATTTTATATAAGGCTTAGTATATGCTTTAAGGTCCTGCTTTGTAGCAATAGCACCTTTAATAGTCTTATCATCAACATCAGTTAAGTTCATGACTTGAGTTACTTGATAGCCAAAGTAGATTAAACTACGTCTTAACAGGTCTTCAAAAACATAAGTCCTTAAGTTGCCAATGTGAGCATAGTTGTACACTGTAGGACCACAGGTGTACATACTTACTTTTTTAGCTTCATAAGGTACAAAAGTCTCTTTTTTTCGAGAAAGAGTATTAAAAAACTGTATATTTACATTACTTTCTTGCATGTATTTCATACGCCTGTTCAATTTTTTTCTAACATTTTAACTAATATTTATAAAGAGCTTTTAAACACTGGTAGCTTCTTGTTCATCTGCTAGGTCAAAAATATCTCCACTGTAGTGAGCTCTTAGACCTGCAGATACAGCATGAATAGGCAATAACCAATCTTTAGAGAGAGTATTTTGCTCATATAAGATAAAAGATACTGCAGCATCAAATAGATTAGTAAAGACACTGACAACAGTCTTCTTGTCTCGCATACTAACTTCCCATGAGCTCCAAACTTTCTTAAGTGATGAGGCAGTAATACCTTCTTTTACAAATTCAATAGGAATAATCTTCACAGCGAAGTAACAAGCCAGTAGAGGCATGCTTCTTTTTGCAAAAAATGATCCACTAAAGCTCAAAGCAGCTAGTGCTACATTTTGAACAATCTTTAATTTAGTTTCAGAAGGAGTGTATTCAAAGCCCTTAGCAAGAAAATAAAGCAAATTCTTATCTCTAAATTCTGTTTGTGTAAGTTTATGGAAGTATAACCTCATACACTTTATAAAAGTTAAAAATGAGATTGTCCCTCCCTTTCTTAAAGGCCTTTCTAAACTGACTCTGCTTCTGCGCTCAGGAGAGCTCTGTCTTCTTACAGAGTCACCCACTTGTTCTTCAGGCTGATATACCACTAAGTTTGAAAGTAGCATGCTTGACTGACTGCTTAACCTATCTAAGTGAAACACAAAAAGCTTAAGCATATTTTGTGCTGTAATATGATAAAGCTTCACTCCACTTTCCTTATCTTTTTCAAGCGTGTAGGTCAAGCTGTAGTTGAATGGCTCATCATCTTTATGCTTGTTCATGAAGGATACAAACTCATCATGTTCTAGAGAAGATACTCCATGGTCACTAAGATCAGCAGATGTTATATTTAAAGCAGTACTACTACCAAAATCTTTGCCTTGAGACCTCTTATATTCCTTTAGAATATAGTAGGTTAAAGCACTTAAAGCTGACTTACCTACAGCTTCTGCCAAATAGCAAGAGATGTTAATCCAGGTATAGGCTCTTAGGCTAGAGGTTAAGTTATAATCTCCAATGCTTACAGCCATACTAAATAAGCGCTCTCCTAGCCTAGATACACTATGAGGAGGATTAAGAAGGTTTATAGACTTAACAGCGATAGAGCATGCTGTATTTCCTCGAGACCAAAGGGCTACTGAACTAGAAAAAGGATCTGTCATAAGTCAATACAATGTGGTTTAAAGTTAAGAAATATTAGAAGAAGTTTTATCCTGAAGATGTTTTTCTAAGTGCCTATAATGCACTTTTCCTGTTCCCATAACAGGAATTTCATCAAGCTTAATCACTTCTGCAAATTTTGCTAAATTTGAGACGCCACCATCACGTAGAGCCTGGTTTGCTAGCTCTAGTGTAATATCAAATCTACTAAAAAGATAAAACAAAGGTTTTTGATCTGCTTCTTCTGTTGCTAATACAGCTAGAGACGGCCCTTCTTCAGCCAACTCCCACCCATTCTTATCAGCTGCCTCATACACTGCTGTTTCAAGTGAAGTAAGGGAGATCATTTCTCCACCCACTTTAACAAAGCGCTTAAGACGACCTGAAATATAAATATTGCCATCTTCATCCAAAGAGCCTAAATCACCTGTCTTATACCATGACTTACCCATGACATTAATAAAGGGAGACTTGATTGAATCATCTAGATAACCTTTAAATACATTAGGACCTCTTGTTAAAATAAGCCCTTCTTTGCCTCGCTCTAGAGGGGTTAATGTCTCAGGGTGTACAACTAAAATCTCTACCCCAGAAATAGGCCTCCCTACCCCTTTCTTTTTAAAGCCTGGCTCATTAAATGATATAATAGGAGCACATTCTGTAATTCCATATCCTTCGACAACTTCAGCCCAATTCATTTGCTCCACTCTTTTTGAGACCTCTGTAGAGGCTCTTTCTGCTCCAGAAACAAATAAACGCACTGAAGAAAATTGCTCGTCTGCGCCATTCTTCAGAATGCCTTTAAGAAAAGTTGGTGCGCCGCATACTATGCTAGGCTTAAACTTATCTATCATGGCAACTAATGCTGAACTATTAGTTGGATCTGGAGAGTATGCAGCTCTAACCCCTGCAAGTAGCGGTAATAGGCCCGTGATACTAAAGCCAAACGAATGAAATGGCGGTAAGTATGCGAGCAAAGCGTCATCGGGAGTTAGGTGAATCATGGACATACCAGCTCTTAAATTAGAAAGAACATTGTAGTGTGTTAAAGGAACTCCCTTAGGTAAGCTTTCTGTACCACTTGTGTATAAAATAACTGTAGGGTTGCTTGGAGGCAGGTCTTCTATATCAAAATCCCTTAACAAGGATTTTGTAGCTTTAAAGCTGTCTATCTTAGCCTTCACTTTATCTAAAATAGTAATTTGAGACCTAAGGTCTTCAAGTAATAGGAGCTTTTCTTCAAGGCATTCTAAGTCTACATTATCTAAGCGGTCGATAAATTTCCATGAACTGATAATATGCTTAACACCGGAGGATTCTACCACATGCTCTATGTGTCTCTTTCCTGTTGTCCAGTTAATCATCACTGGCACTTTACCTGTTAAAATAATCGCTAAAAGAGTGATATAAGCAGCACCTGAAGAGGGAAGCAGTATGCCTATATTATCGCCTTCTAGCTTTTGGAAATGCCTTGCTAGGAGAATTACCCTGGTTTTAATATCGTTATAAGTTAGAACACCAGAAGTAGAATCTACAAAACATGCTGCTGCTTGCATACGTGAGCAACTATTTAAAAAAACTTCTGGAACAGTTCTTCCCGAAGGGATTCGAACTAACTTTCTTGTGTTTAGATTATGCCAAGTTTTAAGTGATATTGACTCTAAGTCTTCTTTGTGATCAGGGTCCTCTTCTTCTTCTAGGACTTTTGCAGCTAGTCCCATAACCACTAGTACTGTGGTTAATTGCTGAGGGTAAACTTGCTGCACATGGTACTTATCTTGTAAAAAGCTTATTATCTCAGCAGCATCTAATGAATCAAGCCCAAGGTCATTAGCCAAAAGTAGGTTTGCTTGAATGTTCTCTTCTTTTTTTCCGCTAAGTTTTGATAAAAAATGAATAACATCTTCTTGAACTTTCTCTGGTATTTGAGACAGTTCTACTTTCTGCTCTTCCTCAGGTTCATAAAGCTTTGGTAACTCCTCCTTAAAGCAGCTATAACTTACTAGCTGCAGAGGCTCTCCTGTAATCTTTTTACTCTCTAAGCTATTGTTATACCACCTTTCTAAATAGCGATTTATATCTAACTTATCGCCCGTTCTAGGAAAGTATTCTCCAGCAATCTCATATGTAATTGTAATCTCTCTTCTTGGAGAGAAAAAGAGGAAATTTTTGAAAAAGGTTTTTAGCGCAAAAACAAATTCACTTTTAAAGTCTGGAGAGTCAGGCTTTAAAGCTTTTGAAAGGCGGCTACCCCACATGCCTTCAATACGTACAAGCACAATATTAGCATCGGGAACTCTTTGTAACAGATCATAAACAACTGAAGTTCCTCCAAGAGATTCTACAGCGGTTAATTTTACTTTCCCTGATGGGTAAATTAAAAAATCTTCACCTTTTTTTAACTGGCTCACAATACTTTCAAAAGTACGTTGCCATCTTTTTTTCTTAATAGAGTTACCTGAAGTATAAAAGTTGGGTACAGGTAAAACCCTAACCATCTGCATTAACTTGTGGAAAAGTGGCATGTAGTAGTAGGTCTCAAGAGCAAGAGGTCTGGGTTGAAGCTTTTTCCAAAGAGTACTAACTACTAAAGGAGCATCTAAATATGAGGGATGAGAGGGTAGTACAACACAGCCACTCTTTGATCTAAACCGGCTGGTATCAATATTTTCCAATCCCTTAACACTAATCTTATAGCGCAGGGCCATTAAAGCACGTATTACAAAAATGATTAGACTAAGTATTGCGGATCTCACTTTACCTTCTCTCCCTGATAAATTGAAAAATAAAGCTTTTATGATACCTATATCAAGAAAAAAAGGATAAAGAAAAACCTTTCTTTTAGCTAAAAGGCAGCATTTAGCTATTTTTTTTTGAAAAGTCTGATAGAGATGGGTTTAGATAGCAACAAATTTCTCTTTGATAAGGGGCAAATACAGTTACAACT
>JAACFD010000122.1 GCA_009937555.1 Chlamydiales bacterium
GAATAGATCTTTAACCATTTGTTGAACGTATGGCATACGGCTCATACCACCAACTAAGATTACTTCTCCAATATCATCAGCTGTTAGGCCAGCATCTTTTAGTGCCTTAATACAAGGTGCTTTTGTTCTTTCTACAAGATCATTACTTAAGCTTTCAAACTTAGCACGGCTTAGTGTCATGTTTAAGTGCTTAGGTCCTGATTCATCCATAGTGATGAAAGGCTGGTTGATTTCTGTAGTTGTAGTAGAAGATAGTTCTACTTTAGCTTTTTCTGCAGCGTCTTTCAATCTTTGTAGAGCCATTTTATCTTTACTTAGATCGATACTATTCTCTTTTTTGAACTCATCTAGCATCCAGTTCATGATAACATGGTCAAAGTCATCTCCACCTAAGTGAGTGTCTCCATTTGTAGCTAGTACTTCAAATACACCATCACCAATTTCTAGGATAGAGATATCGAAGGTTCCTCCACCAAGGTCAAATACTGCAATTTTCTTTTCTGTTTCTTTGTCAAGACCGTATGCTAAAGCTGCAGCTGTAGGCTCAGGGATGATACGCTTAACATCTAAACCTGCAATTTTACCTGCATCTTTTGTAGATTGTCTTTGAGCATCGTTAAAGTAAGCTGGAACTGTAATAACAGCTTCAGTTACTTCTTCGCCTAGATAATCTTCAGCAGTTTCTTTCATTTTCATAAGGATTTGAGCAGATACTTCTTCAGGAGTAAGAGACTGATCATCAATTTTAAAGCTAACATCACCCTTGCTATTAGCTTCAGTTTCATAAGAAACATTCTTAATTTCTTCTTGAACTTCTGTGTACTTTCTACCAATAAAACGTTTTGTTGAAGAAAGTGTCTTTTCAGGGTTAGTTACTGCTTGTCTCTTGGCTGGAATACCCACAAGCTTTTCTCCTCCTTTGTATGAAACTACAGATGGAGTAGTTCTAGCGCCTTCAGAAGACACAATAACTTTTGCCTGGCTACCTTCCATGATAGCGACACAAGAGTTAGTGGTTCCAAGGTCTATGCCTATGATTTTTCCTTTTTTCTTTGCCATGGTTGTTCTCCTTAAATTTTTTGTAAGTTTGTGCTTACAGATTTTTAATTAATTTTCTTTTGTATCTTCGCCTGTAGGCTCTTCTTCTTTTTGCTCGTTGTGAGCCTCTTGGCCTTCTTCTTGTTTAGGGGAAGGTCTTTTTACTACCTCTACTTTTGCAGGTCTTAGTACACGGTCATATATCATGTAGCCTTTTACAAATTCTTTTGTGATTAAGCCTTCTTCTTTGCTTTCATCTTCAATAGTTTCCATTGCCTCGTGCTTATGAGGGTCGAACAGTTCTCCTAAAGAACTAAATGGCTTAATACCCTGATTTGCTAAGGAAGATTTTAACTGATCTAAAATCATCTTAAAACCCATTGCCCAATTTTTAATTTCATCAGACATATTATCAGCACAGTTAAGAGCGTTTTCAAAGTTGTCAATAGGTTGAATAAACTCTGACATAACATTTGAAATAGCAAACTTGTTTGATTCAGACTTTTCTTTTTGCATTCTTTTTCTGCTATTCTCAAGCTCTGCTAATAGATTTAAATATTTAGACTTATGCTCTTTTACCTCTTCTTGTAGCTTTTTTACTTCTTCTTGCAAAAGTGAGCTTGTATTCATAGAAGGTTGTGGGTTCTTAGCATTTTCACTACCTTCAGCATTATCTTTTTCAGAGTTCTTTTTATTCTTGCTTGTCTTGGGCATTACTGTTGCTCCTTAATGTTTTGGCTTTGTTTTATCTGAAACCAAAAGAGGGTTATTAGTTATTTTTACTGTACTGTCAGTGGGTTCCCTGTAGTCTATCTTAAACTTGCAGGTTAGAGTAGTTAAGGTGTGGCTAATTACTTCAGAGAATGTTCTTAGTATACTGAAGAGCTCTCTATAGGGGAGACGATTAGGCCCTAGCAAAGCAACCGCTCCAACAGCCTTACTATTGATATAGTAGGGGCTAGCAATAACACAGCAGTTACTAGAACAGTCAGAGTAAGTTTTTAAATCTTCACCAATCCACACAGTCAGTTTATCTATCTTAGCGCACTTCTTCAGTAAGGATCTCATGGCATCTTGATTCTCAAATAAAGCAAGACCTGAGGCTAAGCTAAAAGCATCATTAAATTCAGGGTAACTAAGTAGCTTAGAAAAAGAAGTAGATAGTAAGTCGTTATGAGTAAAGTTGGAGTAATTGACAATATAGCGGATCATTACCTCATTATAGAGCTCTTTCGCTGTTTCAATGATCTTTTCAGGGAGGTTGATATAGTCGTCAGTCGCTTTAATGCGCCAGTTAAAATATAACTGGATATCTTTTATGTCTTCCTCGGTAATATCCTTTGGGCAAGATAGAACTTCAGTGTGTATTAAACCAAAGTCTGTCAACATCACACACATTAAGCGAAGGCTATCTAGCTGCATTACCTTTAGGTCATTGATAAAATCATGATCAAAGCGAGGTGAAGATAAAAATACTGGTGTATGGGTGATATCGCTAAGAAGTTGAGCTGCTTTTTGCAGATACAGAGCAAGCTGCATATCTTCATAGCCTTTTAAAGAGTTGAGCAGTTCGCCGCCTTGCTGTAGCTCCTCATCAATACAGCTTTGGGCATACAAGCGATAAGCTTTTGTAGTAGGAATTCTACCTCCAGAAGAGTGCTGCTGCTGTAAATAACCGTCTTTTTCTAGCTTTACAAAGTAATTGCGGATAGTAGCAGGGCTAATTGACCCAAAGCCTTGCTCTTGCAGAGACTTAGAGCTAACAGCTTTTCCTGTGGCAATGTATAACTCTACTAAGCCAATCAAAACCCCAATTTCTCTTTGGCTTTTCTTGCTCTTCTTTTTGTTTGTGGGAGTAGATGTTTTCATAGCTAGCGCTTTATCTTTAAAATTGCTAATTTTTACTTAATTTATAGCTACATTATAGGTTTAGGGGGGCAAATAGTCAAGGGGTTTTAGCAATCAAAGGGCAGGATTGCTAGAAAATTGAAAAATTAACCTTCCCTTAAGCCCAAATTTACTGATTCTTAAAGAATTAGAAGGTAATAAATCAAATTTGATCTTTATTTATATGGTAGGTCAACGCTAATAAAAGGCAGTGGGAAAGCTCTTTTTTAGCTAAAGGATCCTTGTAATGGAGTAATATACTCCTGTTTCCTTTGAATGAAAAAGTATCAGGGTATAGCAGTTTAAAACTATCAATTAGAGTTGTTTTACAATTAAAGTGCAGAGCATAATACTCCCCTAACGAGCTATGATAAGCAAGTCGAATAGTAGAGCCGCTTTTACTTTTGCTAGTTAAATAGCTTGGCTCACCCCACCTTAAAGCTTCTTCAATATGGCCTACTTCTTTAGTTTTCTCTGCTATTTTAAAGATCAGCTCTCTTACCTTTAAAAGACTTTTCTGTATGTGCTTAGGGTAGCTATTGATTACTTCTAACACTTCTTCTGGAGGAGGGTTCACTTTGACTCCTTTGACTTAAGGGTGAAGTTAGCATAGGACTTACTATACATTAGTGTGCTTGTTTAGTTAAGGGAAAACTGCTAGCCTTACCGCTTATAAAATTAATTGATTGAAGTTAGAGAGGGCTTATGTTGAGTGGTAAAAAAGTAGTGGTAACTGGAGCAAATCGCAATATAGGAGCCTCTATTGCAGCTTTATTGGCTAGTAAAGGAGCTGAAGTTGTCATGTCTTACCGTTCAGACCTAAGTGGTGCTGAAGCAGTAGCTAAAGGTATTCGTGAGGCAGGTGGTAGTGTCCATGTTGTCCAGGCAGACTTTAGTAGCTTAAATGCTGTTGAAGCATTTTATACAAAAGCTTTAGCAATACTGGGTCAAATTGATATCCTAGTAAATAATGCAGGAGCTTATGATACAAAGGGTATCTTAGATCTTGAGATTTCCACTCTTGAGCAGGTATTGCAAGTTGGGGTTATAGCATCTACCTATTTAACACAGATGGTAGTAAAGCAAATGGTAGCAAAACATATTGAAGGCTCTATTATCAATGTCTCTTCAATATCAGGTTTTAAGCCATGGAAAAATCGAATAGCTCATGGGAGCGCTAAAGCGGCTCTTATTATGCTAACAAAAAATATGGCTTTAGATTTAGCTGAGCATAATATACGAGTGAACGCAATAGCCCCAGGCTCGACTCCTTATGAGGGAGAGAGTTGGGGTATAGAAGGAATACCCTTAGCTTCAGAAGGTTTACCTGAGTACCAGGCAAAAGCTGTAGAATATCTACTGTCTGAAGGAGCCTGCTGGGTTACAGGTCAAGTATTAACAGTTGATGGTGGACATTCCCTTTAATTCAAATCACGTCCTTAATCAGAAGGGGAAGGATATCGGCAATGCTTGGTTGCCAGTCTAGCCCTCTTTTGTAAACAATCATTGCTGCTAAATGGGATGCAATAATCGCCTTTATGTGAGTGTCATGTAAGTTCTTAAACAAACTGCTACGGTACTCTTTACTTAATGTTGGAGGACAGTGTGCTAAAAAACATTTCATTAAAGGGTCTGAGGCTTTTTTATTAAGCTTTTTGTCTTGTAGATACTCATATATTTGATCTGTGAATAAGTTTATCTTAGCTGAAATTTCATCTGAAAGAACACAAAGGGGAGTGCCTGTAACTTGATGTGTCTGAAGTAAAAGTTTAGCTTCTAGTTTAGCTTTCTTTTGAAGGATTTGAAGAATCTCTTTTACCAGAACTTTTTTTCTTTTAGTAAACTCTTCTTCACTTAGTGTAAGGCCGCACAGTACTTCAAATGAAGAACAAATGACACCACCTTTATTAGCGGAGCTATCCTTTATGATGATCACTCCCATTTCCTCAAGAATTTCTCTTGCTCCTTCAGTAAGGTAAAGGTTAGCGCCTTCTACAATTGCTTTTGAAGTTGGAGTGCCGTATTCGTCTAAAAAGTCTTCAACGTTACTAGCATTTAAAGTTCTAGGGCGTCCTCCTGCAGGAATGAAGATGTCAGACTCGCTTTGATGAACATTGTGTTTCAACATATGGTTCATTTCATGTCCTGAAACCCAATCTTTAACTAGTTTTTTACCTTTTTTTCTCCAGCACAATGTGAGAGTTTCGTAGCTAGTTTTCTTTTCTTTTACAAAGCAATCTAGTAGAAAACCTCCGTCTGAGAGTAGTTTTGGGGGATATTCATTAAGGGGTAGAGCTTCTTTAAACAGGCGCATCATCTCATCAAGGTCAAGGCCTTTTGGGTCATATATGGTTCCAGACTTATCAATTAAAGCAATAAGCTTAGCTGTTTTTTTATAAAAGCGATGTAGGTTTTTAATTTGGTTTCCTGCTACATCTCCATCAGGCCCACCAGTCATTTTTATAGTAAATGCTGTAGTCTTTGGGTTAATGCCCATAAAGTGAAGGACTTCATCCATATAAGTATTGACTCCAAGGGAAGTAACACCAAACTCTTTGTGATTAATACCTAGAGAGGGTTTACTCGAGATGAAAGAGCCACCTGGCTTGTAGTTATAGCGCTTACTGATATCAGCAATCCATTCAAGCATGTGGTTTTGCATGTTTTCATCAGGACCTAGATAAATGTATTCTGGCTTTTTCCAGTAGTCTACAATATGTTTGGCTCTGAGTTTACCATCTTCTTCACAGTTGATTAACATTAGTAAAGATGAAATCCAGGCTCTTTGAGTTTGGAAAAGGTACTCTTCTGTTTGCTCTTCTCGGAATTTTTTAGTTTTATCTTTAATTTTCTCTGGTTTTAGATCGCATGCCTCGAGCTCTTTTCTGAAGATTTCAGTTTCTGAATTAAGTTGTTCAAAAGGTTTTAAGAAAATGACAGCTTTGGAACCACCCTCAGGGATGTCTTTATTTTTCTTGTGCTGTGTGTAAGCAAGATTATAGCATTCTTTGAAGACATTATCTCTCTCCACCTGCATGCGTTCAACTTTTTGAGTGAAGATTGTACGTAAACCACCTCTAGAAAGATCTCTAAAACGAACTTGGAAGCCAATGAAGTGCATTCCTTTGACAAAGAAAATGGCAAAAGGTAGTTCAGGGAATAGTTTTGACCTATTATAAGGCACATTGTCTAAATATTTTGGATCAAGGCGGAAGCTAAAAGCTGACTTATTATTACGGTAGAAATTTGTTTTTAATGTGTGATCAACAATGTTCATAGCCTGGGCTAAGACATTTTTTCTTCTAATATCGTGTAGCTCATGGCCTGTATCTAGCTTTTCTACTAAACTCATAAAGTCTTGACGCGCCTTAATATATTTTTTCTCATTAAAGACGGTGTCGGGATTGAACTTTATCTCAAAAGCATCGAGTAGTTTTAGAGTAATTTCTGGATGTCTATATAGCCCTTCTGCTA
>JAACFD010000123.1 GCA_009937555.1 Chlamydiales bacterium
TGTAATAAAATCTTTAAATGAATAAGGCTGGAACAGAAAAGCAAATGCATTAAGCTAAACACTATAATAGTTATGCCTGAGCAGCGATCTCAAATATAGATAAGGCCTTAAAAGCTATACCCTACCCCCCCTGAATAGATCTTGATGAGTTGCTCCAGCAATATCTTCTCCCCTTTCCATTTTCCTTTTTAGCTCTTCAGGAAATGAGCCTTTAGCAGCAAACCTATAACCATCAAAACTGAATTTTGGTCCATTATACCCTGCTAAACTTAAGGCTTTAAGTAGAGCAGCTTTCTCTTCCGGAAAAAGAGAATTGTGAATAAGACTAACCTCACAGTCTTTTGAAAGCAGTAAAATACTTTTAGGAAGAATAGCAAGTGAACTATTAAATGAAATCTCTAGTTCTTTTAACGAGCTTAAGGCTCCTATTGACTCAGGAATAGCAACTAGTGATTTATTGCTAGTAATCTTTAAAGATTTTACTGAATCCAACTTGGCTATAGACTCGGGAATTGAAACTAAAGAACCATTGAATGAAATATAAACCGTATCAAATTTTTTAAGCTGCTGTATCTCATTAAAAATATCAGGCAGAGAACTTATATCTGTTCTGACAATAGATAAGTCTTTGTAATATGGGTTTGTAAGGTCAGCGATTATCATATCCCTAACTTTACCCCTGTTTTCTTTACCACTAACATCCTCTTTTACCCAGTTATCTAACTTCTAGTCTAACTGTTTTCTAATTTCTATTTCCTGACATACAGCTTGATTCATAGCGATGTTTTCCTCGTTTGCTTTATGATCTTGAGAAGAAGCTTCAAGTGCTCTTTCAGCTAATTTAGAAACATTCTTACTTCTACATATAGATAAATCGCACTCTTTTGTTGTAGCGGCAACTGAGGAGCTGTATTGAGGTAAAGTAACAGGGCTTTCTATAAAATCTATTATAGACATAACTATAAACCTTAATTTAAGAATTAAAAATGGCCCAAAAGTATAGTTTTCATCCAGCTTTTAAACTCAATAAGTAATTAATTATTAACACTTAAAAAAATATTTTAAAAAAATCTAAGCAGTAAATCTAGGGTTCTTAAAAAATGATTTAGTAAAGATATAGCTACAAAAAAAAGAGCTTCTAGCTAGTTACCAGAAGCTCTTACACTTAATTACTTTTACTAAAGACTATACTTTAATAGGGTCAATATGAGGGTGTGAATACCCTAAAAAACCTGTAGAACACGATCTACGTCTCAGTGGACGAGCCACTCGAGTAGGTGTTTGAAAGCTCTCTTTTGCATTAACCTCTAGGCCCCATCTTGAAATAATATCAACAGACACCTTCTGACAAGCTTCTTTTTGCTCTTCGCTAAGCTCAGAAAATTCTTGTATGCTTTGAGGGGTGTTTTTCCCTAACTCTAAATAAAGAGCTAGATAGGCTTCAACAGATGCATATCGCCAAAAAAACTTATAAAAATCTGTAGCTTTTTTGGGATTTTTAGAGACTTCAATTAGTTCTTCAACAATAGAGTCTTTCACTTCTTCATTTAAAGCATTAATGAAACGTGTAAAGCTCTCTTGTTTGATTCCGCAAATCTGAAAGTTAGCGATGTACTTTTGACCAGAAATTTCAAAATCTTGCATAGATAAAGAGGCGACAACCTCTTGATATCCTCTTATTGAATAGGATTTAAAACCAGTTCCAATACATAAAATAAATAATGTGATTGGTAATATGTTGGCATGCAATTTGCATACGCTGCCGCCGAAAGCGGTAAAAGAAAGGGTGTGTGCTTTATCAAAACACATGGCTGCAAGAGAAGCCATAGCAAGTGTAGTTGCAAGGAAAATACTTCCTGATTTTTTACTACCACTTTGTTGTAAATGGCCCCTTAAATTAGGATCAATCCTATCCCCTGCACACTCTCGGCCCACCCTGAGAGAGTTTAAAGTCATAGTTTTTCCTTAAAAAGGTTAATGAAGTTTTTTAGATTAGCTTTAATGCGCACTCTATTAAAACAAAGAAATAAAAGCTACAAAAAAGCTCCACTAAATAGTGGAGCTTATATAACTAAGTTAGCTTGCTTTTCGGCCTCTTCTTTCCCCTGAGGACTTATCAATCCAAATAGGAGAAGACCATGCCATGTGATCATCTGTTTGTTTCACACGAATGTAGTAGTAGATGAATTCAGGGCCCGACTTAGGCGGCTTTAACCAGATTTTCTCAATAGGGTCCATGTCATCAAACTCTCCAGTATAAACAGTCTGACCTTTCTCAGGCTTGATCTGGGTCAATACTTTACCGTTACGAATGATCTCGATGTACTCAATAGGACTTGTGCCCCCTACATATAAGTTGAAGTGTCTATTAACAGCTAGTCCTGGGCGATCTCCTATTGGAAACTCTTTACCCATTTCAATGCCTGCAATATCATAGCGAAGTAGTATCTTTTTCCCTGTAGTTGCGTAGCAGCTTCTGTCATAAAGAGCTTCAATCATCGAAGAACGTGATTGAGACTTTGCAATAATTGCAGTTAAGCCTGGAGTGTATTGGTCTTGGTCACCATCATAAAACTCGCTATAAGCTCCCCTATCATCCAAACCTCCAGCTATAAACCCGAAGCGGCAGTTGTTGTTTAAGGCATCAATAAAAGAGCCTTGTTTCCAAGGCTTCACCCCGTTTTTCCCATTTGATGATATAGGGTATAAGTTTCCATCTTTTTCAAGGCCTTCAGAACATCCCCAAGCACTATAAATTTCTGCAACCCTTTCAAACTCTTGGTTATAGTTCTCAAAGTTATACCCCATTCCTGTAGCCATTGAAAAGCTAGGAATAGATAAAAACTCTTTAGGCGTTTGTGACTTATATATTTTCTTAAGACTATTAGATTTACTTTCTTTTTTCTTAAGTAGAGGCTTTTCTTTATTGTAAAGCATTAGCCTTATACCTTCTTTTTCAGCTTCCCCTTGGTATTGAAAGCCTATAAAAGTAGAAAATCTATCTTCTTCGTTAAAACTAGAGGTTACTTGCATCATTGTTTTCCAAGCATCAGCTGTAGTCTCTTCTTGGAACTCAAAAGGTGAGATACCGTAAAAATCAAAAGCTTGGTCATCTCTAAAAAAGCGTAAGCAGTTCTCAATATTTTCAGTGGAGTCAAAACGCTCAGACTCTCCATGAAGCAGTCCCCAGTATAAACTCTTCTCTTCTTCGCCTTCTTCAAAACAGCGAACAGGAGAAGCATAGAACACTTGCCCTGTATTAAGATTTTTCAACTGAATGACATAAGTACCTTCTTCATTAAAATAGAAGTTAGGCAGTGTGATAAAACCTGTTTCAGGTACAAATAGCTTCCAGTTAAGGTTTTCTCTTAAATTTTCGTAGCTTAGCTCAAACAAAGTTTCTTCTGGAGCTCTAGCAGTTAGGTTACCAAAGGCATCTTCAAAGCGAGCAATTACATCAAAACGTCTATTCTTAACAGCATAAGCTGGGGCTAAAATGCGCACTTGGTGCAGGTCATTACCGCGAATATCCATTGTAAAAACATCTGGCTCTTGAAAGCTTCCCTTACCTTTAGGGTCTACATGTAGGTAGAAGTGCTTTCTTCTTTGTACAATTGTTTGGGCTCTGTTACCACTTTCTTTTTTAGCTGTAGACTTAGCTTTAGCTCCATCTCCTAAGCAAAAGATAATGCTCTCTCCGCCCTTGATATCTTGTGTTAGAGTAAACTCAAACTGTGGGAAGTAACTATTCCCAGGAAAAACTTCTTTAGCATAAACCACGCTTTCATCTGGAAGTTGCATGTAGATAATGTTACTAGCTGTTTTAGGAGCTACTTTAGGGTATTCCCAGTCAATTTCTCTGCCCTCTGAATTTAAATCAAATCTTAGAACAGCACCTTTCTTAAGTGAGGTTACCAGTTTATAAATAAATCTCCATGTGTTGACCTGACCAGCTAGAGCGACTTGTGGCTCGGAAATACAAATTGACCTTTGCATTAAGTTTTCTCCCAAATTGACGATTTATTTGATTAAAGAATAGGATTTAGTATAGCACATAGCACCCTTTTTTTGTAGGGAATGCTACTTAAGAGGGGCATTGTGCCTGAATCACTATTGTTTTACAAGAGCTTTGACAAGAAAAGAATTGAAAAAGTAGCTAAGGTAAACTTAATCTAAACTACTCATCTCCTGAAGCTTTGTCACTAATTTGAGAACTTAGAGGAGTAATAGCTATTTTTTCAACACAGCGTTCACTCGACTGTAAAATTTCCAGTTCAAACTCATCGTGATGAATGATAACTCCTCTATCAGGGATAGTTCCTATCTTATGGTAGACATAACCGCCGATAGTGTCATAATCTCCTTCATGAGGAATTTTTAAACCTAACTTTTCTTCGATATCAATAATAGTCATTCTAGCATCTACTTCCCAGACGCCATCTGTTCTTAGATGATATAGACGCTCTTCATCTTCGTCATATTCATCTTCAATTTCCCCTACAATTTCCTCAAGGATATCTTCAATAGTAACAAGTCCTTCAGTACCACCGTACTCATCAACTACCATTGCAAGGTGCATTTGATGCTTCTTAAACTCTTGCAATAGGTCCGAGATTTTTTTTGTCTCAGGGGTAAATAGTACAGGTTTAACCAGAGTCTCAATAGGCCTATTTAAAGCCTCAAAATCTTTATTCTCAACAGATTGTCCGTAAACCTCTATCAAGTCTTTGTACATTAAAACACCAAGAATATTATCAACACTGTCTTTATAGACAGGAATCCTTGAGAAGCCTTCATCTTGGATTTGCTCAGCAGCACTTTTAATCGTGGTGATCTCTGGAAGGCTAAATATATCTATCCTTGGAACCATTACTTCTCGCACAATACGATCTCTAAACGTAACCATGGATTTAATGATTTTCTTATCATTAGCATCTAAGTTTTTCTGAATATCTGTTTCTTGAATAATTTCAATGATCTTATCTTCAACTTTGCTCACAGGTTCTCTCATCTGGTCGATAAAAACAGCCCTGGTAAAAATCACTGAAAGCTTAAGAAAAATAAATGAAATAGGAAAGCAAAGTAGCAGGTATATTGAAGCAAAAAAACCACTCCATTTTAGTACAGCTTCAGGAAAGTGTATCGCCCATGTACGTGGTAAAAACTCTCCCACAAGTAGAGATAGCATAGCAAATGCAAATAAAGTGTAGAGGTGAAAAGCGCTAATTGAATCCCATAAAGAACTGCCCGCTATATCTACTTTTAGATAATAATCTAAGACAAAAATAAGTGCACAAAAAGCAAAAAGCAATCTGATGATGTGCCTTGCACAAACTGAAGCTAAAAAGAGAACTTCAAAGTCTCGATGCTTGAAAAATAGCTTTTGAAAATTTAAGTAGAAAAATAAGGGCCGTGTAGACTGTAGAGTTTTTTGCGAACGGTATTTCCTTAAACGTCTAAAAGCGCTTGTTATCGCTGTTAGAAAAAAAGTCCCCAATAAAAAAAATAGGGATGAAAGTAAAAGGGTCTGCAAAATTTCTCCTGGGTTAGCAGTCTAGTAGGTTATAATCGCTTTTCTCATAAAGATAACTTAAAAGGCTTTTAATTTGCTTTAAACCCTGAAGTTTATTTTCTCGACCTACCAAACTATCATTAAGGGCTTATAGCATTAAAGCTTAAAAGCAAATTCTATGCCACGTTAGTTCAAAAGTTGAAGGTCCTCGAAGGCTTCTTTTAGTATTAAATTCTTACTCTCTAGCACTTGCATCACTCTTGCTTCAGCTTTTCTCATTTCAAGACGATCCTGCGGGTCTATATCATCATAGCCTAGTAAGTGTAGCACAGCGTGTACAATATATAGAGTGCACTCATGGTAAGGGTCTTTACCTATTGCAGTTGCATATTCTATAGCGGTATAAGGGCAGATAAAGGCATCGCCTAAAACTCTATAAGTATCTTGCAAATCTGTCTCTGTATCTATTGGGAAGGAAATACAATCAGTAAGGCTTGGATCTTGAAAAAACTCTTCATGGAGTTGGCAAATTCTTGCTGCATCCACAAAAAAGATGCCTAGTTCGTCACAAACGACTTTTTCTTCTAGCAAAATTGACTTAAGGATCTTTTCTACTGTGTAGAGATCTATAGAGAGGTCTTTTTGCTGGTTGTTGAGATTAATCTTCAATTTTTAACACCAAAAATTCTTTTAACTTTTTCTATAATTTTAACAAAAAGTCACAATTTTTTCAATAAAAGTAAAGCTTAGAATAATAAGAACTTATGGTAGCGGGGGCTGGATTCGAACCAACGACCTTCGGGTTATGAGCCCGACGAGCTAACCCCTGCTCCACCCCGCGACAA
>JAACFD010000124.1 GCA_009937555.1 Chlamydiales bacterium
CTAGAATAAAGCAAATTATAACTACCCCAGCTTCTTCAAGCTCAACTGCTCAGCTCTCCCCAA
This sequence comes from Chlamydiales bacterium, assembly GCA_009937555.1. Taxonomy (GTDB): domain Bacteria; phylum Chlamydiota; class Chlamydiia; order Chlamydiales; family JAACFD01; genus JAACFD01. The sequence goes on from JAACFD010000124.1 coordinate 64, forward strand.
CTTTTGTTCTTGTTTTTACTTTGCAGGAAAAAAATACAAGTTGTGAGGGGCTCAAGAGTCGAACTTTTAAAGATATAAGCTATTTTAAGCATGAGTTTACGCTATCAAACAGCTGCTGTAAGTGCTTAAAAAAAACTTATCTTTCAACTAGTTTTACTTCTTCTGATACAGCCTATCAAGTGCTGATTAAATTAAAAGACTCTAACTACTACCCTGCAACCTCATCAGCTAGGCAGCAGCATCTTCCGGGTATCATCGATTTTTCAGGAAAAGTTGTCTTTGTCTCTGATAACTTCAAGTTAGTAGCAAAAGGTGTAAACATCTTCGTAACCATTCAGCAACACCCTATTAATTAGAAGCTTAAAGCAAATTAGATTAAAAACTTTTGCTTAATTTACCGCTATCATTATAGTACAACCTAACTATAAATCGTACTAGATAGGGTAACTATAAAGAGGACTGTTTATGCAACGTTTTTTATCACTATTTCTTTTAAGTTTTGTATTCACACAAGCTCTTTTTTCATTAGAATTATCTAGTCCAGATTTTAGACACCGCTCCTACATGCCTAAACACCTCTCTGCTTTTCACCAAAATATTAGCCCTGAACTTAACATCGCAGATGTTCCGGACGACTGTAGAAGTCTTGTCTTAATTATGGAAGCCCCAGATGCTTCAGATAAAGATAAAGTCCATTGGCTAATGTATAACATTAATCCTAAAACTCAAAGTATTCCAAAAGGTAGAAGTTCAGGAATGCTTGGGTTAAATGACTTCAAAAAAAGTCGCTATATGGGCCCTAAACCTCCTAGTGGTACTCATCGCTATTTATTTAAACTTTACGCTCTAGACACAACGCTACCTATAGCAGGCTCGATTACTCGTAATAAAATAAAAAGAATGATGAAGGGACACATCCTAGAAGAAACCGTACTAATAGGCTTATTCAAAAATGAAAATACTGATAATTAAGTCCTTTAGCATCTAGACTCTTGCTATTTTTACTCCTCATTATTTACAATTGAGCCTTAAAAATACGAGGTGACTGATGAACCCTACAAAAATACAAACCACTAATTCTTTCGAAGCACTTGAACTAAGAAGAAATAACGCCCTCCCCTGGGTAGTACTATTTCATGGCTACGGCGCAAGCGCCTATGATTTATTTCCACTAGCAGAACTACTAGATAAAGATGAAAAGTATAACTGGTTATTCCCTCAAGCTCCTTTGCAAGCTCATGCTCAAGCTGGACAAATTCGTTCATGGTTTGATCTGGATGTAGAAAGGCTAATTGAGCTTAACCAAAGAAAAGACTTTGAAGCTTTTATCTATGAAAATCCAGAATCTCTTGAAAACTGTCTTGCAAGCTTAAAGCTCTTTTTTAAAGAACTAAAACTTGAAGCGTCTAACACCATCATAGGTGGGTTTTCACAAGGAGCTCTGCTCAGTACACACTACACTCTAAGTACATCAGCTCCTTTTAAAGGTTTAATGATATTTTCAGGGACTATTAGCTGCTTTAAACAGTGGCAAGAACTTTTAAAGGTTGCCAAATTTAAGCAATACTTTCAGAGTCATGGCCTCTATGATGACATCTTACATGTTGAAGTTGCCCAAAAGCTTCATAAAGAGCTTGAAGACTCACATCATAAGGGGAATTTTTACTTATTTGAAGGTGGCCATGAAATTCCATTTAATATACAAGACAAAGCTGCACTCTTTTTAAAAGAGCTTGTTTGATGTCATCATTGAAAATTGATAACCTTGAATCTATCAGCTTGCCTATGTCTTCAGAGCCTTCTACACACATACATGATTTCAAGTTATTTAAACAGTATTTAGCAGACTCAAAAAGACGTTTTACAGCTGAAAGCTATGATAAAATAAGCTTTGTCATAGGAAACGAGGCAATGGATTTAGATTCTTTAGTAAGTTCTTTAGCTTACGCCTACTTACTCCAACAAAAGGAAGCTAGTAAGTCTCACCTAACTTTACCCGTTTTAAACTTGCCAAAAGCTGACTTAGCCTCTCGAAAACACCTTATCTATTTACTTAAACAGCTATCCATTCCCACCGACCATCTACTTTTTTGGGATGAGCTTGAAGCTATGCAGCTACCACCTGTAGAACGTTACTATCACTTAGTAGATCACAATAGGCTAGCTTTTCAGCAAAGCCATTTATCACCTAATGTTAAAAGTATTGTAGATCATCATCATGATAGTCATGATAATTACCCTAAGCTTGAGCACAAGGTAATAAAAACAGTAGGTAGTTGCGCAACACTGATTTGGGAACTGTTTAATAAAAGTAAGATAACACTTACTGGTGAAGGCTGGGTTAAGCTTTTCTTAGCTGCAATATATATTGATACATCTAGGCTTAAAAACAGCTCTAAAACAACTCAATCTGATATCTACGCCTCGGATGCTTTACTTAGCATTTTTTCAGATATTGAAGGGCTTTATGAGGGCTTACATAAAGCCCAGCAAGACCTAACAGGTCTAAGCTTCAAGCAAATCCTATACCGCGACCTAAAAAAATATAAGGACCCTAAACTGCGCTACAGCATAAGCTCTATCCCCATTTCGTGGGATATGCAAAAACTTCTAAAAGAACCTAACAATCTCAAAACGCTCCAAGAACTTTGTAGCGCTAAGGAATTAGATGCCTGCTTTGTACTATCAAAAAACAGTTCCCAAAGAGAACTATTTATTTTTGCTCCTAATGCTGCAAAACTTAATAGGCTGATCAGTAAACTTAGCGATAACTCTTCTTTGAAGAGCTATGGCTTAAGCGCTGCAACAAGGATTTCTGATAACAGCTACTCTTTTAAGCTAAATAGCTCAGCAGCTAGAAAGTATATCCAGCCTCTGTTTAATTTTTGCTAGTGTTGACAATTATTTGTTCAATAAAATAAAATGTAAGAATTTTAAATTTCAGGTAATTTTATGGACTATCCATGCAACAGCTTCTCAGCATCTCTTGCTTGCAATCTTGCTTTTTTAGTAAGAGTCCATAATCATTTCCATCATCACTGCCATTAATTTGCTTTTAGACTTCTAAAAGCGTCTAGTCTTTTTTTTATAAATTCTTTTTTTAATAAATATTGATAGGTATGTGATGAACCTTTTTGCTTTTTTTCTTGCTTTTTCTGTAATCATGTTAGCTAACCTCTACATTGGGATAAGAGCTGCTAAAAATGATACTAGTACTGATGACTACTTTCTAAGCTCTAGAAATCTAGGTATTTTTTCTTTAACAGCTACCATCTTAGCGACACAAATAGGCGGCGGCACTATTATTGGAGCAAGCCAAGAGGCCTATGAAAAGGGGTTTTCAGTAATCCTCTACCCTATGGGCGTTGTTTTAGGACTTCTAATTTTATCTATTCAAATAGGTAAAACACAGCGAAACTTTAAACTCTCAACTATCTCTGAGATATTTGAGCTTTGTTATCGCTCTAAATTTTTAAGGAAAGTAGCTTCTTTTATATGTATCTTATCTTTGACCAGCATCTTAATCGGCCAAGGAATAGCTGCAAAAAAGTTCTTTATTAGCATGGGCTTTAGCTCCAATTTCTTTTTCTTAGTCTTTTGGGCCATTGTAATTATTTATACTGCCTTTGGTGGCCTGAAAGCTGTTGTTCAGACAGATATATTCCAAGCTATCTTTATGTTTTCAGTGTTGGCACTTACCTTTTTGTTCTTACTATTTCAGTCAAAAATTAATATAGATATTAGTGCTATTACCAACTCTGAAACTAGCTCTACAGAAATACCCTACTTTTCTTGGCTCTTTATGCCTATGTTGTATATGTTGATAGAGCAAGATATGGCACAGCGTTGTTTTGCAGCTAAAAACTCGTTAGATATTCCAAAAGCATGCCGAGTCTCTGCGCTATTAGTGTTTTTATGTGTTGTGCCTGCGATTGTGATTGGCTTAACAGCAAGGGCAAATGGGTTTTCATGCCCAGATACTGGTTGTATGTTAACAGAGTTTGTTTCAGCAACCTGCCCCTCTTCCCTATCAATTTTGTTTAACTGTGCTATACTTGTTGCTGTAATTTCTACAGCTGATTCTTTAATTTGTTCTATCAGCAGCCTATTTGTATATGACTTTTTCAAAAATGTAAGTTTTAAAGGCTTGAGTGAGATAAAGTTTGCGCAGCTCTTTACCCTTGCTTTGGGAATTTTCTGCATGCTTGCATCACTATATTTTAATGATGTGGTTTTCATGCTAATTCTAGCCTATGAAATGGCAGTTTCTTCACTACTAGCATCTATCTTTATGGCTTTGGTGAAAAAGTCAACTGACCAAAAAGCTGCTTATCAGTCAATAGCTATTGGCTTTATTATTTTTGCGATTTGCAAATATACCCAAGTTGAGAGTGCTTACTTAATGCTAGCAATAGCTTCTTCTTTCCTACCTTTTATAGTATCTAGAAAAGAGCAAGATAGAGAAGCCAGAGTAAGTTAAGCTAGTACTGGAAATAGAGCTTTCTCAATAGCTGTTGTGAACTGCTCTATTTTTCCCTCCCAGGGCTCGTCTTTATCATACGTCTGAAAGTATAGAGATTTATCCATCTGCTGTAGATCTGAGACAAAATCATCATTCCATAATATTTTGCACAGCATCTCTTCAGAAAACTTAGGAGCATACATTGATAATTTTTCATTATCTTTTAAGGCTATTTTCAACTCCCCATTTAGGTAACACACGGTATAGTAGAATCGAACAAGCATTCTCTGGTATACTTCAGTATTCGTGCTTTTCTCTTCTTCTAACTTCGTAAAGAAAAGTTTGAGCTCTGTTTCTACTAGACTTCTGCTTTCACGATCTACTCCCCCTAGTGAAAAGCTAATGGGGTTGAATAGTCCGCCCTCTTCTGAAAATCTAACTCCATCATCCTTAAGTGCATCATAAAGAGCAATCCCTCTTTCTGAAGCTTCTTCAGGGACATCAGGTGTATATTCCTCATCTCTTATCTTCTTTAAGAAAAAACCTCTTAGTGTAGACTCTAGACACTCCACTTGTTCAACAGGGCGAAGGAAAGCTTGTAGCTCAAGAGGATATATTCTAGGCGAAAAGTTTCCGATAATAATAGCAAAATTACGAAAAGCTTCTAAGCCTTCTTTGTCTGATTTCAAGGCGGGGACAATGCTTGAGTTACCTTCAGCCACTTTCTCTATTTTATTTTTGTAGAAATTAAGCAGTCTTAAGTATAACCCATACTCCTCAGGAGATAATGCTCTCATAGCAGTACATAGCTTTTCGTAATCTTTTTCAGACGCAGCTAATTCTGCCTGATCTAAAAGAGATTTAATTTTTACAGCCAGTGGACGGAACTCTGCTATAACAGTTTTAATATCATTTGTCTGGCTATTCATCAACTTAAAGGAATTTAGTATCACGTGTCGTAATCGATCAAAATTTGAAGCTTCTAACTTCTCGGTATCACCCTCTACAACAGGATAGACATGCGTTGTTCTGCTTTCAACAAACTCATTAACCGAATTACTTAAATCCAGAAATAGAGCTTTAAGTAGTGATTTATTCAGGATAACAGGCTTGCCTGGAAAAACAGTTCCCCCTTTTGAAAAGGCTCTAATGGACATGATTGCCCACCAAGCTTTAGCAAAGGAAGTTGCAAAATCTTCATAGCTATAGCTTTGGTTTTCATTCCCCGCAACCAGGTAGAAAACTGTTTTTACACACTCTCTTAGAAGGTCTTTAAATTCTTCAGGAGTTTTTAAAAAATCTTCCTCTTTAATACCTTCAGTTTGAGGATCTAACAGGAAATCCCTTTGAACTTCAACTAATATATCACTACTTACTATAGGTTGAGATTCACTTTCAATAACTCTATGAGAGTCTATTGGGGGAAAGAGGTAGTCTCTAAGACTTTCAAAGCTTTCTGGAGAACTTATGATCTCTGCAAAATAATCTGAAAGGCTAACTTCATAACCCATAACAGGTACCTTATCACCTGATACAGCCTTATAAAAAAGCTCAAAGGCATCTGAAACTTGATCATCAAGCACTTTATGTATTTGATAGAAACGTTTTGCATTTCCTTCAATAATTGCTAGTTTCATAGCAACTAGAGCTATAATTTTTTTATTACTTCCAGTAGTTTTATCATCCTGTAAAATCCTACTAAGCTCTTCAGCTTTTCCAGGGTAGATAAGAAGATCTCTTGCTGTTTTTCTTACCCAAGCCTCTCTCATACTATTGTGATAAAAATAAAAAAGCTCCTTTGCTTCTTCACTGCTAA
>JAACFD010000125.1 GCA_009937555.1 Chlamydiales bacterium
GAGATAATATAGAAGTTCTTTCAGCTTTTAGGAGTGATTTTGGAGAGCAGTATGGTGTTGAGATGACAACAGGGCCATTATCAGGCTTACTTAGTAGGGTAGTAGTAGTTCTTGATGAGGAAAACACAGTTATCCACGTAGAACAAGCAAAGGAAATTACTCAAGAAGTGGATTATAATAAAGTACTTCAAGTTTTAGATGTCTCTAGTAAGTCTACTGTTTAGCACTAACTGTTAGTGCTTGTTTGACAATATGTAAAATGTTCTTTGTACGACTTTGTTTAAGCTTATCATTATAGTATTTAATAAAGCTTATAAGGCTTGCATAACGTTTTCTCACTCTGCAGCGGTTCTCTTTCTCTACATCTACTCTGGCTATTAATGACTTGTTTTCGTATGACTTACAGCCAATATGGTGGCGCCATGGGATGCCACTATCTCGAAAGTTATGCGAGTTTATTTCATAAACATCACCCATTAGTTTACCAACCTTTGAGACAGGGTCAGCATACGTTGTGAATTGAAGCAGGTGAGAATGATTTTTTCCAGCGTGCTCATTTTGCTGATACTGATCTAGCATATCTTTTTCTAAACCAGGGGCATTAAAAGTGATACTTGGAAAACTGGGATCTTGGCAGATGTACTTTGGAAAATCTACTATAGTTCTAAGTGCAACTGCTCCTCCTTGGCTATAGCCTAAAAGGCGCATTGAAGAGCTGCTTTTGAGTAAACAGGCCAAGCTATTTTTAGAACAATCGTAGAGAGTTCTCCCAGGACCCTTGGTATCACTGCTTTCAAGTATAGAGCTTATTTTTCTAAAGTTTGTCCCTGGAAATAGGCAGATAGAAGGAAGGTTTTCATAGCGTTTTTTAGCTTTAGGTATGAGCACGTAAAAGGGATGTCCCTTTGCTTTAAAACTATTAAGTTCAAGGCGGTGTATTAACACATGCTTTGCTTTTATAAAGCGGTAGTTTTGCTTGCTGTTATCCAAGATTTCCAGAGGGATATGGATATGAGTTTTTTTATTATGGGCTTGAAAGTTTAAGCGAGAGAATTCCTTACAGATAATTTCAAAAACCCAAGCACGTCTCCATAGAACTAGTGATTCTATATCTTTTTGCTCGCAGGTTTTTAATGCTTCTTTAGTGTGTTCGTGTATACAGTCTAATACCTGTTGGATATTTTTAAGTTTGTCTTCCAGGCAAAGCTTTTTAGAGCGTAAAGAACGAATGTTTTGCTTAAGGAACTTGATTAAGTTCTGAGGGAGCGAAGGTTTATGGACATAGCTTTTAGCTAGTAGATTTTGTGCTAGAATAGTATCTATTTTAGCCTTAATGTTTTTCTTTTTTACTACCATGTTCTGTTTGGTCCTCCCAAGTCCATTCTAATAGATTTTACATTATTTTAAAAAAACAAAATTACCTCAGGTAAAGCTCAAGGGCAATTTAAAGCCTGAGTTAAGATCAATTATAGAGGAGTTGAATATCATAAGTCTTTAAATATAAGTTTGATAAAAAAATACTGAATCCCGCATAATGAGACTTGAGGCGAGGCGATATACCTGACTTTAAAAGAGTTACATTACGGGGGATCATGAAAAAAAAACGTACACTTACTATTTCAAGAGCTTTAGAAAACCTATCTTATCTAACGGAGAATGATACTTTAGAAGATTCATTTTTAGAGCCAGGTGAAGATAAAAAAACACTTATTGAAAAGTACTCAAGACCTGAAGAAATTTACAACAAAGTAGGTAATAAAACAGTTGTATTTGTTAAAGACACTTTTAACATAGCTCTTCAATTTGTAAGGGAGCTACATGCTTATCAAGCCAATGTTGACGATGTTAGCAAAAGTTATGCTTCGGATATTATTCATATGGTTGGAGAGGCTGCAGAGGAGATAACACGCTCAAGTAACTTATTTCACTATGCTTATAAGGGATGTGATGAACTTGATAAATTGCTCTATTCTCACTATTTAAAAAAGAAACAATTCTCAGTTAAAAGTAATACTCGCTTAGCTAAAAAAGTTGAAGGAGTTAGGCAAGCTCTTTGGGGAAGTTCAGAAAAAGTGCTCTGCCCTAGAGCAAGGGTAGAACATCAAAGCATTAGCGATGTCTTACTTAGTATAGATGATATCAAAAGAGACTATCCCTATGAACTACTCTATTTAAAAAGAGATGATGGGACAAGGTTTTTTGAAAATAAAGTTGGCGGTTTAATAAAGCTAGATGGAGCTTATAGAGACTATGAGCAACAGGAGTTTATTGGTAATGACCCCTTTACCAAAGTAAGGGTATGGCATGACAAGGGACTGTGTAGTGTATCAGGGCATATGCTTAATAGAGTCAATGAATATGTCTCTGAGTTTTATAGGCAGTATCCTCGTTATAAAGAGCATGCAATTGTCCAAGACACACACTTTATGCTTATGGCGCTGAAGCTATCAGCACAAAAGCAGCTATTACTAGAAAATAATCCCCAAAAAAGTTGTTATGAATACTTCTTAGATTTTCTTTACTATCTACGGCAGGTCTTGCAATCAAGGGACTACCAAAACTACATTAATCATCCACCTAAAAAAGGTTCTTTCTTTTGTTATGTTTTAGACTTTATCCACACGCTTTGTTTTATCTTATATACTAGAGAAGAAGAAGGCTCTGATAGTGCTGAAGTGATTGAAGAAATAGAGCAATTAGCACCTAAAAGCAATAAAAAGAGAAATAGAGCAACTCTAACAGAAGAAATGTCTTCTCGCTATCAGGCATTATCTGAAGTGGTCTCTTCTTTTCCTAATGGACCGCTATTTAAAATGTTAGATTATTTACAGACTAATTTTAATCAGACATATGATCCAATACAGCATATTAATTTGCCTCAACGGCTATTTAATTTATCTATTGCAGATAAGGAAGTTGCTCTTTTAAGGTTACCAAGTCCAACTTCTCAGGAGTATGTTTCTAAAGCTGAGCTTATTCCAGAGTTTATTGGGTTTTTAAGGGCTTACCAGCAAGATAGTTTTCAAAGAAAGCATCTTATGATTAACCTACAGGGTAGACTTAACTGGTTAGAAAGAGCGCGAAGTGAGTCGATTGAAGAGCTTCAAAGAGATGCAGAATTATCCCAGTCAATAACTGTTCTATCTTTAGTTCAAGACTCAGATTTTGTTCACCAACGAGGACCTTATACTAATTTACACAATGCAAACACCTTTATGAGGCTTTTATTAGAGAAAGTAAGACAGGAAGAAGGGCAATACTTTTTACCTAAGGTAGTACAAAAGCAACTAAACAGTACAAGGCTCAAGCAGATTGCAAATTTTGTTCACCGTTTTGCTTTTAAGCAAAAAGCAGAGCTAATGCAAGAAGAGCGGCAGTGCTTTATTGAGATGTTTTACTTTATTTGTATGACACGCCTTTTAGTATCTGAAGCTCCAAACTCATTTAGCTTTACTTGTAAGGATGCTGTAGATCATGGAATGGCGCGTTCATTTTTATTTTATACTGGATCAAAACTGCTGCTAGAAATGGAGCAAATAGCATTTAAAGATGTCAAAAGAGTATGGGAATTGATGCTCAGTCCTTCTCTCTTAGTTAGGGAAAGAGTTTTAAGCTTACCAGTTTACGAAAGCTGTATGCAGACAGTAAGCTTTTTTCAAGAACTTAGCGGTCAATTAAATGATAATGAGGCATTAAAAAAGGCTTATTTTACAGAGCTTAAAGAACTTATTGGAATAGATCCTAGGAATATTAAGGCGAGTGAATAAGGTAGTTAAGAGAAAAAAAACAAATATTTGATTTATTTCTTAAAGTTTCATTTCTTAAAGGTCGATAACAGTATTAGTAAAGCACGTTATTCAAAGAAATGGTTCTTTCAGCCTTAAAGAATTAGTTGAGAGGGCGAGTATAACGGCTTTGCCTGCAGCGATATAGGATCCTTATTCTATATCGCTTTTTTTTTATTCAGTTAAAATAAACTTTCTAAAAATTCGTGGGCCTAGAGAAGAAATAAGCTCATGGGGAATAGTGCCTCCCTTGCTAGCTAAATCTTCAGGGCTTATTGAATTACCACTTTGATCTTCACCAAAAATAATAACTTCATCTCCTATTGAAGCCTCAGGTATATCCGACAAATCAATCATAAAGCAGTCCATGCAAATCCTACCTACATAAGGGGCTAATTTTCCATGAATAAGTACCTCTGCTTTTTGGCTATAGTTAAGGTGTAAGCCATCTGAATACCCTATAGAAACAACACCTATTCGCATGCTATTTTTTGCGGTAAATGTTCGAGCATAGCCAATAGTATCTCCAGCAAGGCAGTCCCTAACATGAATAAGTTTAGCCTTTAGTGTTAGTGCATTCTTAAGGGGGAGGATATTATTTGAGTCACTTGAGGTATAAATACCATACATAGAAAGCCCTAAGCGAACCATGTTAAAACTATAGGAAGGAAAACGTAAAATTCCGCTAGAGTTACAAAGATGTGTCTGAGAAGGAAGTGATATACCTTGCTCTTTAGCCTTATTAATGAACTTTAGGGTGGTTGTTACTTGTTGTTTAGTAAAATTATCCTCATGGCCTTCTGAAGCTGCTGCAAAGTGAGAAAACAGGCCAACAACTTCGAATACATCAGCGTTATTAGCATACTTAAGGAGCTCGAGAGCTATTTCTTCTGGAGCGCCAAAACGTGACATTCCTGTGTCTAGTGAGATATGAACCTTTGTTCGTTTATTTAGCTTTTTAGAATGTTTTTCGATTAGCTTTAGGCGTTCAATTGAATTAACAGCAATTTCAAAGCCATGTTCAACACAAATTCCTATCTCATTAGGGATAACATTAACTAAAAAAATAGACTGTTTGATACCTGCTTGCTTAAGAGTTAAAGCTTCGTGTGTGTATGCTAAACCTATAATATCAATCCCTAACTCATATAGAAAATGGGCAAGGGTAATATTGCAGGTTCCATAACCCTCAGACTTTAGAATAGGCATAATACGCACATCTTTCCCAATGTGCTCTTTGATAAGCTCTAGATTATATTTTATCTTTGCAAGGTTAATTTCTAAGCAAGCACTCCAAAAATTTGCTTTAGGCTTTTTGCTATGAGGGGTTGTTAAAATTGCTTTTGATGAAACTGAAGTGCTCATATCTGAACCCCACTTGTAAAAGGATGAATAAATTCTATATTAGTTTACGAAATTTAATAAAAGCTACGCTAAAAAATGCGATGAAGGGTATCCAGATAGCTAGAGGAGGGTAAATTACATTACTTTCTGCTAAGATAATGCAAGACTCTAGCAGCATAAAAAAACTAATAAAGATTAAAAGAGAGAAGCTGAATATGTAGAAAATAGGCAGGCTTCTTGTGAATCGTAATAAAAAGGGAGCAGGTCCTAAAAAAGCTAGCAAGGCTGCAAAAGGTAGCGCAAGTTTATAGTGAAAATGGGTAAGAATAATGGAGTCATCATCGTTTTTAGGATAGTGATAGCTTGGTAGAGTAAAAAATAGTTGAGATAGAGATTGAGATGGGGGAGGTAGCACTAGTGATGATAAAGAAGAAGGGTCTACTAACATTTCAGGAAATATAATTGAGCGTTCTGATTTTTCCTTAGATAAAGTTCCCGCTTCGCTTTGTTTTAAAAAGTCTACATAATGCCCCTTTGGAGGTGATTCTGATAAGCTGAGCTTTCGCATGTGAACAATATGATTAAAATCCTTTATCCAAAAAACATCTTCTAGCTCTAAAGAAGATGCATGGAAGTCCTTAAACACAACTCTTGAATCATCCTGCAACTTTAACTGATGCATTTTAAAATGCTTATTTCCCTGTTGAAATCCATGAAAGAATTTATCCTCAAACTGAGTTATGTAGGTACTCGCTTTGGGCATAATAAATTCTGTATTTGTGTACAGAAAGAGCATGCAAAAACTTACAAAGCAGAAAAATGGATAGAATAGCTTTCTATAAGACAAGCCTCCAGTTAATAAAGCAAGTATCTCTTTACTCATAATACTGTAAGAGAGCACACGCACAGAAGAAATAAGTATAGCAAGAGGTAAAAGAAGGTAAGCTTTAGCTAACAGGTTAAATAAATAATAAAGTAGTAAGCTGCTTACAGGAATAGTAGAGTAGGTGAACCATTTAAAACGGACTGAATAATCCAACAAGACAAATAGGAAACAAAAACCTAAAAGGAATAAAAATGTTGTTTTGCTAAGCTCTTTGAAAAAAT
>JAACFD010000126.1 GCA_009937555.1 Chlamydiales bacterium
ATACTTTTGAGTGGTATAAAAGCTTAAAATGCTATAGTGCTATTTCTTAGCTCTTTTTCTTTCATTCTCTTTTAGAAGAATCTTACGAACTCTAATATTTTCAGGAGTAACTTCAATAAGTTCATCGTCATCTATAAAGTCAATAGCTTCTTCAAGAGTAAGTTTTTTAGCAGGTATTAATGTTAAGGCTTCGTCAGTACCTGAAGCACGAACGTTGGTTAACTGTTTTGCTTTAGTTAAGTTAACTACCATCTCTTTATCTCTTCGGCAGATACCAACAACCATACCCTCATAAATTTCTTCACCAGGAGCGCAGAGCAGGTCTCCTCTATCCTGAAGTGTGAAAGAGGCATAGGCATTGCTCTTACCTTGGCACATAGAGATCATAACAGCTGTTTTTCTTTGTTCAATTTTACCTTTCCAAGGAGCAAAAGAATCATACAGGGTACTTAGAACCCCAAGACCTCTAGTTACAGTAATGAATTCATTTCGGTATCCAAGCAGCCCCCTAGTAGGGATTAGAAACTCTATCTGTGCAAGGCCTTCAGGGGTAACATGCAGATTTTGCATTTGTCCCTTTCGCTTTGAGAGTTCTTCAATGATAACACCAGAAAATTCTTCAGGAACTTCAATATAAGCTTTTTCTAGCGGTTCATGAAGCTCTCCATCTACTTCTTTGGTTAGAACTTGAGGTTTACCTAAGCTAAGCTCAAAACCTTCTCTACGCATAGCTTCAATTAAGACAGCTAGGTGCAACTCACCACGTCCCGCTACTCGTATTGTATCAGATAGATTTTCAGGCTCTTCAATCTTTAATGAGATATTTGAACGCTTTTCCTTAAGCAGGCGCTCTTTAATCTTATTAAAAGTTACGTGCTTACCTTCTTTTCCAGCAAAAGGACTAGAGTTAGCTGAGATGTTGATAGATACTGTAGGTTCATCTAGTGCAATAGGAGGTAGGGTTTGAACATTATTAGGTGTGCACAGAGTATCACCTAGCATAACTTCAGGTACACCTGAAAGTGTTATAATATTACCAGCTTCAGCTTCATCTAGTGTTATTTTCTTAAGTCCGTAGTGACCTTCTATTTTAGTGACACTGTGGTTGGACTGTTTGCCATCTTGTGTAGCACACACGATAGGCATATTAACTTCAGCCTTACCGCTGATGATACATCCTGTAGCCATTCTACCTACATAGTCATTGTAAGAAATACTCATAACCTGCATTAGAAACGGCTGGTTTTCAATAACCTTTGGAGCTGGACATTTGTCGATGATCATCTGGTATAGAGGTTTCATATCAACATTTGGATCATCAATGGCATTTTTAGCAAAACCAGATAGGCCAGAAGCATAAATATGAGGGAAATCAAGTTGTGAATCATTAGCTCCTAGCTCAACAAATAAATCAAATGTAAGGTCTAGAGCCTTGTCAGGCTTAGCATGTGGTCTGTCAATTTTATTAATCACAACAATAGGATTTAAGCCCATCTTTAGGGCTTTTGATAAGACAAAACGCGTCTGAGGCATAGGTCCTTCCTGAGCATCCACAAGAAGCAATACTGAGTCAACCATTCCTAGCACCCTTTCAACCTCACCTGAAAAGTCAGCGTGGCCGGGAGTATCAATTAAGTTAATCTGGTAGTCATCATAAGGGATCATGGTGTGCTTAGAGAAAATAGTGATACCTCGTTCTTTCTCTTGGTCATAACTGTCCATCATGCGCTCAGGGAGTTCTTCATTATCTCTAAAGAGGTTAGATTGCTTTAGTAAGCTATCTAGGACAGTGGTTTTTCCGTGGTCAATGTGGGCGATAATAGCGATGTTTCTAATAAAAGCAGCTTTGCTCATAGTGTCTTCCTTAAACTTTTAAAAAAGAGAATATTATATCTGATATTTGAAATAATTTGAAGGTAAAACTTTTAGAAGTTTATTTAGCTTTATCTCATAAATAGGTATTTTTTAAAGAAAAGATTTTACTTCTTTAAATTTAATGACTTACAAAATAAATATTGAATTTACTAGTCTTTTTCCCGATTTCTTAAGGTCTCTTTATAAACGGAGCTCATGCTGTGACATCTAAAGCTGAAGCTATCCATAGGACACAAGTAGCTAATGCATCGTCTTCTACACTAAGACAACAGCCTTCTAAAAGGCAATTGCAGGAGCTCGTAAGCTCTAAAGTTGCCAGGGAGGCTCTAGAGCAAGATAGCTCAAGTGATGAAGACAGCAAAAGACCTTTAAAGCGCTGTAATGCTATGCCCTACCCATTTCCCTCTCAAGATAGTAGAGAAAAACCTTTTCTCTCACCTACAAGAACTGTTGTTTCAAGAGGGCACTGTTCCAATCTCTTTCCTGGAGCTATTGATCAATCAGAAGGAAGAATTACTTTACTTAGCCAGTCGTACAAGATGTTGGAAACAGGCCCTGTTAACTTTAGTGGTGAGTCTTATGTATCAATAGGAGCATATCCACAGAGTTCCCAAAGAGAGTTACTACTTTTTGATACAAAGGCTAGTTCTCAAGCGGAGGACTGTTTTAGAAAGCTAGAGACATTTTTTTTAAGAGCTCGAGATATTAGCTCTCATAGAGTGATTAGCATCATAAGAGTGATCCGTTGGACAATGGAGCATACTGAGAAAGCATTAGTAAATAAGTCTAATGAAAAAGTAGCAGCGCTAATTGCTTCTTGGGAAGGGGAACAACTGGAATTGTCATCAGGAGCTTCTATACCACTTATCCCTATAGATTTTTTTATCAAGCATCAGACCGGTGTATGTAGACATAGAGCTTTATTGTTTGCCTATTTGTTTTCAGAATTAGTTAGGAAGTATCCTGATTGCTTTAGCGGTGCTACAGATGTTCTATACTACAGGGCGACACTTGCTAGAGCGGGGCATGCTTGGGTGTGTGTAAAAGATGGTTCAGGTAGAGTTTATAGTGTAGATCCTACACTGGGCAAGATTATTGCTATAGAACAAGAGATGTTTTCTTGTAGTAGAAGTCCTCTTGAATCAGTCTATGGAAGAGAAGCTGCACTTGAGTTTATCCAGAGGGTAGCTCCAGAGTTTTTATAGAAACATAGTGGGGATGGTACTTAAGCTAGCAAAAGTTTTCATCAGGATTTAAAAAGCGCCAATGTCCCTCTTTAAGTTTCCCTAACTTAACCTTTCCTACGCGAACTCTTTTTAGCGCTAAAACTTCAAGTTGCACAAGCTCACACATTCTTCTAATCTGCCTTTTCTTTCCTTGCTTAAGGATAAACTGAATCTGGTCTTCATTAACACTCTTTACTATGGCTGGCTTTAGTTTCTTCCCGTCTAACTCTAAGCCATTTCTCAAGAGCTTTAATTTATCGTTGCTTAAGTTACCTTTATAACGGACTAGATACTCTTTTTCAACGCTGGTGCTTTCGCCAATTATTTGCTTTGCTAGGCGCCCATCTTGAGTGAAAACCAGGAGCCCTTTTGAGTTAATGTCTAGTCTACCTGCAACGCTTAGTCTACTCAGTTGTTCTTTTAGTAGTTTCCTTTGCTTAAATTGAGGATCTTGTCTCTCTTGTGTAATTAGGGTTAAAGCGTCCTTGTAACCTTTTTCTGGTAAGTTGGAGACATATCCAAGAGGTTTATTTAGGAGTATGGTGACTTTCTGATTTTGTTGTTTTGAAGCTTCTTTTGAGAGGGAGATATCATCTTTTTCTGTAGCTTTGGTTCCTAGTTGTGAAACTTTCTCACCATTAAGAAAAACCCAGCCTCTTTTAATATAATAATCAGCTTCTCTTCTTGAGCATATGCCCCGCTGTGATAGTATCTTAGAAATTCTTTCTTCGTTCATAAGTTTTTAGTGGTTAGAAATTTAGTCTACTATAGCAGCGCTTTAAGAAAAATGCAAAAAATCTCTCAAATCTTTTAGCTAAGCTTGCTTATTCCTTTTGGGGAAGCTTAAAAGCTTGTAGCTAAACTTTCTTAAAGCTTAGCTGAGACTTGATTTTATTAGAGGCATTAAGTAAAAAAGATCTTCTTCAAACTATTTTCACCCTAAGGAAGTGCTATGGAATCTATTGCTAGTATTAGTCATTTGGAAACATCAAACTTAATAGAAGAGCCGGTTAAAAGTGAGAAGGCTTCTTCTGAAGAGTTAAAATTACAAGAATTAGCTCAAGCTCAATTAGACAATCTTAAAGAGGCTTCTGATGTTGAGTATAAAAAGTTTAATATCAAAAGGCTGCCAGGATACAAGAGTGTTAACAACCCTCAAAGATGGAACTCAATTTTTAAAGAATTATCTAAAACTGCACCTGACCGCAGATTTACTGTAGTAGATTATGGTAGTGACCGAGGCGCCTTTTCTATGGCAACAGCTAAAACCTTCGCTAAGTCAAGAGTCTTTTCTTTTGATACAGACCAAATGGCTAGGTCTGTAGCCGAAAAGCACAACGAACCTTTTGTCTCTTCGATAGATATTCATAAAGAGCACTTACAAAAGTATGGGATACGTAATAACTGGATCCTGAATAGAGAAGTAAAGCAAGAGGACTTCGATAAGTTTAACAAGAGCGGCCTACACTTTGATGTCCAGTACTGTTTAAGCTTTTTCCATTGGACTGAGACTCCTAATCCAAGGTCTTTTGATAAAGCATTTGTGGCTCACCTAAAAAATGCAAATACTAGCTTTTTTGAAATGCTTACTCATGTGCCACGATGGTATGAGGGTGAAAAAAATCCTTTAGATATCATGAAAAGAGCTTTAAAAAGAGAAGGGCTAGAAGTCTCGATTAAACGTTTAAGTCAAATTAAAGCAAGAACGTTATATCGCATAGATCTAAAAAAAACTAAAAAAGCTACTCCTGCAAATGAGGTTGCAGCTCGTATTGCAAAACTTGATCTTCAGAGGAAGGGGTAGATGTTGAAAGTCGAATCTTTTGATAGTCAATTAGTGGAAAAGCTAGAGGAACCTCTAGCTTTTTCCAAGAAAGGTCATAGAAGCTCAAAAGTTGCAAGTAGATCTGTAGAGAAGTTTGACATAGCCAGTCTACCAGGTTACCAGCGTAAGAAGAATATTCAGCGTTGGGATCATATATTTGAACAATTAGCAAAAGATGCTAAACGTTCATCTTTCACTGTCGCAGATTATGGTAGTGAAAGAGGAGCCTTTTCTTTGGCAACAGCTAAAACCTTTACTTCTTCCAAGGTTTTTTCTTTTGAGTCTGAGGAAATGGCTAAGTCTGTAGCTAAAAAACATAAAGATCGTTTTAGATCGCCAATTGAGTTGCACCAGGCTGAGCTTAAAAAGCATAGAGTTGGTAACAATGAAATTATCAGACGAAGGTTTCACAAAGAAGACTTTTCAAAAGCTAATAATTTGAAACTTCATTTTGACTATCAATATGCTTTAAGTATTTTTCACTGGCTAGACATCAATTCGCCTAAAGCTTTCGATAAAGCTTTCTCTGAGTTTGTTAAAAATGCTAACACGACATTTTTTGAAATGATTAGCGTGGAAAATATTGGTATAGCAATGGGCGATAAAGTGCACTCTTGGTATGGTGACCTTTACCGCGTATCTGACTTATTTGAGAGAGCTTTAAGTAGGCATAAAGTGAAAGCTAAAGTGACAAGGCTTTGTTGTACAGATGGTCGATGGCTTTATCGCATTGACTTAGATAAAAAGCAAAGAGCAACTACAGCTAATAAAGTAGCTACTCTAGTTAAAAAAATAGATCTTTCTAAAAAGGTCTAGCACTAACTTAATTGCTTGCGTCCCTCTGTGGCTATGTTATAGCAGGGACCGTATTTTTTCAACTCATCACTACACGATCTGATAAGCTTACTCATATCTAAGTTTTTACCTGTTTCTTTGTGGTAGTGCCTAGCTATCTCTTCTATCAAACGTGCGCTCCCTCTGTAGTATAGTAGGGGGAACAATTTCATATGACGATAGAAAAGCTTGATAAGATTATTTTCTAAAAAGTGCCTATCAAGAAGTGTTTTTGGGTCTAAGCTCCAGTTGATCCGAACTTCCTGTGGGTTTGAAGGGGTCCATTTACCATTTAAACGACCATTTATAGGAACACTTATATCATAGGGGAGTTTATAACATTTTCTCTCAAGAATTAGTTCTGTGACTAGTCTAGATAGTCTGTCATAGTAGTTTTTTCCAAAAAGCTTTATCTCTACTGTAGCAGATTT
>JAACFD010000127.1 GCA_009937555.1 Chlamydiales bacterium
GTTGCAAGTTTTTTTTCTTTAGATTATCTAGACAAAAAATACAAAGAAAAGCTTTAAGGAAAAAAATAAAGCTCATATACTGACTTCCTAAACATACTTAATGGAAGCTTAGTCTTCACTGAATTATCAATCTTACTTAAGAGAGGAATTACATGTCACTTGAAAATGCGAAAGCCAATTTAGAGGAGTTTGGGAAAGAGCTGAACTTGGAAGGATTAGAATTTGATGAAAACAATACCTGTATTTTGGGTATTGATGATCAGTTCTCAATGCACCTGACTTATGAGCCGAATACAGATCGTTTATACATTTACTCTCCTGTTTTAGATGGTTTACCTAAAGATGAGAAAAACAAGCTTAAGCTTTATGAAAGACTTTTAGAAGGTTCTATGCTAGGCGGCCAAATGGCTGGTGGCGGCGTAGGGGTAGCAGTAAAAGAAGAGCTTATTCTTTTACATTGCACCATTGATATGGCTCATGCTATTCCTTCTGCTCTAAGAGCTTTTGCCCCTCTTTATGTAGAGACTGTAGAGAAGTGGAGAAAAATCTGTCTGGATATTAGTGAAGGTAGAAAGCCAGATGATGATTTTGGCCCTCCAGGTGCTTCTCCAACAGGTGGCGCTCCAACTCCAGGAGGCGGTGCTCCAGGAGGACAAGGCGGAGGCGGAGGCTTTATCAAGATTTAAGCCCCATGCTTACAGATTTATTACGAAGGCCACATCTATTAAGATGTGGCTTTTTTTTTGTTTTTTTCGCGCTATTTTTTTGCAAAATAAGAGGAAAATTGCTAGCTTCCCTTAAAGAGTCTAATGATCAACTGACTTAAAAATAGTGAGATGAGACATGCCAAATAACATGAATCTAAGCGTAAGTACGCTTAATAAGGAAAGCAAATCAACCCTTCTTAAGCTAAATGATGCTATTAAGAAGCTAGGTTCAGGGAGCAAGCTTCAAGGGAAAACTCCAAGTATTGTTCAGTATGAAAGAGTTAATGTTTTAAATACTGAAGCAAGCGATATTCGAGTAAAACTTAATGGTATTCAAGCACGATCAACCTGGTTTCAAATTGCTCGTACCTATGTGCAAGTACTACATGAAACAGTTTCTGAAATGAAAGAACTCAGTATCAAAGCATCCAGTAGCGTAGCAAGCCCAAATGACTATCAGATATGGAATGGCCAGTTTGGAGAAATGAAAGCAAGGATCTCTGAGGTAGTAGATGGTTTTTCAGGGCAGAAAGCACCTATTGCAGCATTTAACTCTGAGCCGCTTTTGCTTAATTTTGCTCCTATTGTAGACCTAGAAGGAAATGTAAGTACTGAGTTAGCAAGGAAAGATGACTTTAATTTATTTACAAATTATAAAAACGAAGCCTTCAACGACCTCCCTTTACTAGATGGAGAAGATAAGCAGCCTCTTAATGGTATTGCCACAAATGGTTCTGTTTCTACCATGGTTTTAGATACAACCTCATCATTAGAAGAAGAAAAATACCTAGACTGGCAGGTAAATATTATAGCTGGGACAGGGGTAGGACAACAGGCAGAAATTCTTAGCTATGATGCTTCAACAAGAACAGTTACATTTAAAGAAGACCTAGCTACTGCTCCCGACTCTACCTCCAAGTATATCGTTACTCCTCCATCACCTCACTATGTATCCTCAAAATTTATAGGTACGGCTGAAAGTGGGTCCACGACTACTCTTGAGTTGCCTCAAGAGGCTTCTGGAATTGAAGATATATATAAAGGTATGAAAGTTGTGATTAGAGGAGGAACAGGAGAAAGGCAAGTAGGGATTGTTGATTCATATTCTGCAGATAATCGTACCATTACTTTTCAAACTGAGCTCAGCACAGCTTTAGATAATACTTCGGAGTTTGTATTAGTTTCGGGAGGTAAAAATAGGTTTTTAGATGACCTGGCTTCAGATGGAGACTTAAAATTTGCTAGCTATGTTTGGGGAGCCGATAATAGTCGCTTAGCTAGGCTAAATGAAGATATTGAAACCTTTGTTCCTATTACTCAAGAAGAGATAGATTATAGAGAAGCAAATGGAATTCCTGATACATTTCTTGATCCTTTAACAGATGAAGAGAAAAAAGAGAGAAGAAGACTTAATATTTTTGATCCAGAATACGGAGTGATTGATTCACAGCCAAGTGCATTAAGAATGTTAGATCAACTAGAAAATGCATCTAATCAACTTAGTATTTTGTTAACAAGAGTAGATGCTAAAGTAGGGAACTTAAATAACCAATTTCACCTTCTCCAAGATAACTTAATTGCCCAGCAAGAAGGCTTGGAAGCTATAGACAGAGTAGATGTAGCTGAAGCTATTGTAGAAAAAGAAGGGCTTTCTATAACTCAAGAGCTAATACTTCCTCAGTTAATGCAAAGAGTTACTGATACATATAAAGGTTTAAACCGATTACTCCAAAACCAAGGTAGAGGCTAATTTATGAAGAAGTTTTCTTTTAGCTTACTCTGTGCAGGTATAGTATGTACACAGTTAGCGACCCCATTGTCTGCTTATGATAGAGGCAAAGTCGTAAAGGCAATTGAAAAAATAGAAGAAAATCAGCGTTCTTTAAGAAAAGAACTTACGGAACTTAAAGCTCTGCTAGGTGTGAATGAAGTTGTAGAAGGGCTTAAGCTACTAGAAGCAGGTAAAGACTTAAGTAGTGATGTTAAAAAGAAGATCGAGCAAGGTGCAAAGGCTTATGAAAAAGGGGATTATGCAGAGGCAAAAAAAAGTTTTCGTGAAGCGTGGGAATTAGCTCCAGATCAATATGTAACTCAATACAACTTAGGATTGGTATATCAGAAAATAGGTAATGAAGCTTTAGCAAAAAGAATGCTTAAATCAGCTTTAGATCAAAACCCAAAAATTAGTGATGCAGATAAAATTAAAGAGTTTTTAACAGGTAATCTAAAGAGTCAAAAAGAAGAAGAGAGCCCTTTAGTGAACGAGTTGAAAAACCTTGAAAAAGAAGCTCAAAGTTATGCTAAGTCTAACATTTTAGATAAACCAAAGCGAGCTAAAGAAACAGTACAAACTCTTTTATTGATGGAAGAGAAGCTTAAGGGTAGCAAAGACCTGCAGGTTAAGCATTATCTAGAAATGGCAGATCTATACGCAGCCTTTGATTGGAATCAAAAAGCATTAGACTTATATAAGGATTATGAGAAAGCTATGGAGGGTAAAGTTTTACCCGATGGCTACCATTCACGACTTTTACAAATTGAAGAGAAAGGGAAAAAGCAGCACGATGAGCTTAATAGCTATCTTTTTGGTGAGGAACAACCTAAAACTTATAGAAAGCTTAAGCGAGACTTAGAAGAGTTAAAAATATTTGCCTCTCAATTTCATGAATTTGTGCAACACCCAAGCAAAGGTGATGTGGATTTTGTGAAAATAAGCGGTAGGCTTAAGGAATTTAGATGGGGAAATTTTCCTAATCGACATGTCATTGTTGTTGATCGGTACCAGGAGATTCTCTACAGTTCTTTAGCGGGGACGCTACCTTTAGAGCGGTATCAAGATAAGCAAGGTAGGCGTTTTTTAAGTGATATTACTCTTATGGCAGATAGGATGAAGCTTAACGAAGCCAATTTTTTTACGGTAGATCTTAAGGTGGGTAATGAGTATGTTCCTTACGCAGTATTGTTTACTTACGTACCTAAACATGAGTCATTTATAATAGTTAGAGTGCCTCTTGTTAATCCTGTGTAGATAAGTCCTCTTGCTTTTGAAGGCATTTTATTTTATGATATTTTGCAAATTGTTTGTTCTTCCCTTGTTCATTTAGAGGGAAAGAGGCCTGATTTACTTTATATATTTGGAGAGTTTATATGAATATTACAGAAATTGCCGGACGTCTAGGGAGTGATCCAGAAGTTCGTTTTACGCCTAACGGTCAAAAAGTAACTACTTTTAGAGTGGCAACTAACCAGAGAAAAGCTGGGAAAGATGAAACAATATGGTGGAGAGTAACTGTATGGGGAGAGCGTTTTGATAAAATGATGACTTACCTCAAAAAAGGTAGTGCCGTTATTGTTGTAGGTGAACTTGCTAAGCCTGAAATTTATCAAAATAGAGAAGGGCAGCCACAAGTATCTCTAGAGATTACTGCTGAAATGATCCGCTTTAGTCCTTTTGGTAAGTCAAGTAATGAGCAACACTCTGGCGATAACTTTGAGCAAGGAGCAAGCTCTACTCCTTCTGACCAAGTCGTTCAAGGTCAGGGTGGAGAGTCCTCAGGAAAAGAAGAGGGTATATTCTCAGAAGATGAAATTCCTTTCTAAATAATCTTCTCTTTCAAAGTTTAAATTTAAGCTCATCTATCTAAATAGGTGAGCTTTTTTTTTGTCATATAAATCTCTTGAAACTTTAAGTAAGGTGCGATATTTACATCATGCACTATTTAAACAAGAGGTACAAAAAATGCTGCAGCTTAAGTCAAAGACTACTTTTAAATTTGCAAAGAATAATAAGCTCGAGACCTTATGTCTCCCTTTTTATAGTAAAGGAGATAAAGTAGTATTTGCGCAAAAAGCAACATCAGTAAGTTCTTTCTTTAAAGTTAATACTCTTCCTAAGGAGTTTTATGCAAAAAGGGGAGAAGTTTGTAGCCTGTACCTAGATAAGCAATACAAAAAGCAGGTGCTCCTACTGGGCCTAGGACCTAAAGAGGAAGTTGATGATGAAGAAATAAAGAAGGCTTATGGTTCACTGGTAAAAAATGCGCACAGAATGAAATTGACAGAACTTTCAATACTCCCAGTTATGGGAGATAAGGACAGTACTTATTTAACCTCAGTCTGTGAAGCTCTCTATTCGGCCAATTACCGTTTTGATAAGTATAAGAAAGTTAAAAGTCACCTGCTGAAATCAGTAGACATTATAGGTGAGAATATTTCTGCTCCAGAAAAAGATCTAAAAGGAATCTACCAAGGGGTATATTTAGCAAGAGATTTGGTAAATCAAAATGCCGATGAGGCAGATGCGAACCATCTTAGTAATTTATCGAAAAAGCTTAGCAAGCAATACGCAAAGTTGCAGGTAAAAATACTAGGTGAAAAAGAGCTTAAAAAAGTTGGTTGTAACCTTATATTGGCTGTAAATCAGGCTTCTAAGAGAAAACCTGCTCTTATTATCTTTCAATATAAAGGAGACCCTAAGAGTAAAAAGAATCTAGCTATTATAGGTAAGGGAGTTACCTATGATACAGGGGGACTTAGTTTAAAACCCAGCTCTGGTATGCTAAATATGAAGTCGGATATGTCTGGTGCAGCAGCTGTATTGGGTACTGTGGAAGCAGTATGCCGATTAAAGCTTAAGCAAAATGTTATCTTTGCTATACCTGTTGTAGAAAACTGTATAGGAGCGGGTAGCTATAAAGTAGGCGATGTTTTTACTGCGTACAACAAAAAAACTGTAGAAGTAGTAAACACAGATGCTGAGGGTAGATTGATTCTTGCTGATGCTCTAGCCTATATAGATAAAAACTATAAGCCAGATTGCCTAGTAGATATTTGCACCTTAACGGGGGCTGTGGTGGTAGCACTGGGTGAGGAGGCTAGTGGTCTTATGTCAAACAGTGATGCGCTAGCAGAATCAATCACTAAGCAAGGTAGGTACGGGCTTGACCGTGTCTGGAGGCTACCTCTATTTAGAGAATATGAGAAGCTAATAGACTCTAAGATAGCCGACCTTAAGAATTCAGGAGGGAGAGCTGCCGCATCGATTACAGCTGCCTTATTTTTAAAAGAGTTTGTAAAGCAAACAAAATGGGCGCATCTTGATATAGCTGGGACAGCTTTTCAAGAGGGTAAAAAAGAGTATTTACCCAAAGGAGCTACAGGTGTTGGCGTTAGTTTGCTAAGTAACTGGATAAAAAGTAAGCCAAAGTTCTAGTTTTGCTGTTAATTTGCTTAAAATTGAAGAAAAATAGATTCAAAAAAAGGCTTAATCAGGTTTTTTTCAATATTTTTTTAAACATTAGAAGAACTAGAGGTCAGTTAAAAGCGACTGTTTTTTAGTGGTTTATGTTTAGGAATAAAAGTGTTAGAGAAAGAATCGTAAGATAAATTAACATTTTCTTAAAAAGGTGCTTGCTTAAATAAATAAAAATAGGTTATCTTTTTACTTCTTTTTAAAG
>JAACFD010000128.1 GCA_009937555.1 Chlamydiales bacterium
GACTTTAAATTAAAAGACTATACCTACAAAACGGGCAAGTCTTTTCAAGACAACTTTACCCTGAAAGCCCTTAAGCTATTCCAAGAAGCCCCTCAGATAATTGCTGTCCCCCTCAGCCCAACCGAAAAAAACATAAAAGCTCTTGAGAAGCTAAGAAATAGGACTTTAGTTGTAGTGCACAAGCACAGCTGTAAGCATTTTTACCTTGATTACATCAAGCATAAAACAAACGATAAGATTAAGATAGTCACCCTACCTATTCTCAAGAAAAAAAACTTTAATATAAAAGAGATGAAAGGTTTAAATTTACCAATAGACCCTTCCGTACCTGAAGCGTCAGCCTTTTTTTCTAGACTAGTTTATCAATACCAAGTTCCAGTGAAAGGGATTGTCCATTTAGGAGCTTATTTTGCTACAGAGGCGAGCTACTACAATAGAATGGGAGCAACCTCTACTTTATTTGTAGAGGCCAATCCTGAATTAATGCCGCAGATAGAGAAAAATATTGCTCCTTATCCAGGAATGCAAGCTATTAACTGCGCTGTTGCAGATAAGGATGGCTCAATTAATTTGCAAGTTACAAATAATAAACAAAGTAGCTCAATTTTAGACTTAAAAGAACATCTTGAGCAATACCCTACAGTACAAAAAATTAAAGAAGTTACCGTTCCCTTAAAGAAGTTAGACACTATTTTTGCTGATAAAAAACTGGACTTTGAAGCATACAATCTTCTTAATATGGATATACAAGGAGCAGAATTACTAGCTTTAAAAGGAGCTAGAGAGCTTCTAAAGCATATTGATGCAATATATACAGAAGTTAATACAAAAGAACTCTATAAAGGATGTGCCCGCTTAAATGAAATAGATGATTTTTTATCTTCTTGTGGCTTTGTTCGAGTGGAAGAAAGTATAAACTACTCAAGAGGTTGGGGTGATGCCTTTTACGTGAAACAGTCACACCTAGAACAACACTCTAAAATACCTTTGCCCTATAACTACGATTAACTTTTACCTACTTTTTTAAAGCCTTCTTTTTTTATTTTACTAAACACTAAAACTTCAATATTTTTCAGTCCCCTTGCAGCATGAATTGCGCAACGGTGAAAACCATCTAAGATCTCTAGGTTCTTCCCATCTTCTAAAAACACTATGGGTATGTCCTTCTTTCCATTGGGGGCTATATAGCTTTCTTGATACTTCTTAACTAACCTTTCAAAAGCTTCAGGTGAGTGGTCTGCAGCTGCCCCGAAACGATGATAATACTCCACATAAGCTTCTTTCTTTCCTTTTGCAAATTCAAAATGAGGTGTATGTTCAATTGCTCTCTTTTGAATAATACTCCTACCATTTTTCCTATCAACAATAACACGCGCTAACAACTTTCTTACAGGAACTCTAGAGACTTTATAGTAGGGGTAACTAAAACTCCAAAAAGGAAGGTTGAGATTTTCAATTACTGGACAACTACGTTTACGAATCTTAAGAAAACTCTTAACCCTTGCTAACTGCTTATAGTTATTAATCTGAGTTAAAATATCTCTTTCAGAGCGCTCTCCTGCCTTATCCTTATCGTTAAGTTGAGATTTTAATAGCTCAGACAAGTTAGAAAGTTTACTCCCCTCAGTTTTATTCCAAAACTCCCTCAGTTGCAGAACATACACAAATCGCTGCTGGTTTTTCAAATACCATTTCATTTTTGCATGCTTACCTGAGCTAGCATCTTTCTCATAAAGAGCTTTAAAAAGTTTAGAGAAACTAGGGATACTGATTTTTTGTATACGCTCTATTTGAATGTTTTCAAACTCACGAACCCTTTTGAGAATCTCATTTTTATAAGGTTCTGCAAATGGGTAAAGAAGAAGCATTCTTTCTGAACGTAAATTTGCTGGCGCTTTTTTAAGTATTTTATCGAAAGCTTTACTACTTAAGTTAAGGTTAGTGGCCTCTTTAAGCTTAGAGTAAAAATCAACTGACCTTAAAGCTCTAACAGCCGCTAAGTCTTGAAGACTTTCTTTCCTCTCAAAACCTCTTCTAGAGGATCTCACAAAACGCACTATTAGCTCATCTTCTTTGTTTAGAGAGGCATAATCTACACCATTTCTCTCTACTTGTTCTCTTTTACCTAGAGCTTTCTCTAAAAAAGCTGCTTTAAAAGAACTAGATGATCTATCTAGATAATTTAGAGGAAGTAAATTGATGCTTAAGTTTTTTTGCTTTTCCCTAGGTAAATACAATGAAAAGTTTAACTCTTCTCTACCTCTACACTTAAGTTTGCAACCTTTGGCTTGATAAGGCTTGAAAAATTCTTGAAGCTCTTTTTTAAGAGCTCTTGTATCTTCACACAGAATATTTAGCTCTGAACCTTTCAAATATTCAGGAAAATGGCTTTCAGGAGCTACTAGAGCATATTTAACCCCTGAATTTTCTAAAAAATGAATCAGATAAGGAAGCTTAAAGACGGTTGAAAATACTCCCTTCTGTGGTTTTGCTGGTAAAAGAGAGAAACCTTCAACCCCTAGAGTTTTAACTCCAAGTGTGCTTACTCTCTTTTGTTTAAAAGAAGTTGATTCAGCTAAGTCATTTTTTTCATCTAGACCCTCTTGCATGAGGTTTTGACTTAAACTTGCACTGATAGGCTGAAGAAGTTCCATATTTCTGAGCTCATAGGTTTAGTTTGAAAGGTTGACTAAGCAGACTTTAAACTGACTGCTAAGAAAAGAATAGGTAATAGCAATAATAATGTAAATCTTTAAATATCATACTGATCAGACCTGTTCTTTTTTTGACAAAATTAGATTGAAAATGCTAGGATTTTTTTTCACCGATAACATAGTGAGCACACAATGATAGATGCATTAACCATTAACTCATTAGATGAGAATTGGATTGAAGATCATAATATAAAGAGTAATGAATCAACGCTCATTCAAAGCGCTATTAAAACCCTTAACACTAATCTATCTTTCTCCTCAACAAGTAACAGTGCTTTTTACAACCCTCTTATAACTCCTGTTTCCCCTAAACCAAGCCTATCTCTGCCTTCACAGTATGGCAACAAAGCTGCAAACTTAATCTGTATCCAAGAGCTACTTGAACCTTTAGCCTGCTTAGTTCCTAGCTTTTTGCCTTTATCTCATAATGATCTACAAAGACATTTAGATAGCTATGCTCCCAGCTGGAGAAAATTATGGTCTAATGCCTATCTAGAGAAAGAAAAGGACTTTTCTAAAAGCGAGTTAAAAAAGCTGCAGACAGTTATTGAAAACTGCTTTTCAAAACATCACTTCTCAAGTCCTGAACTTACCACATGGCTAGAAAACTTTAATTCTAAAGATAAACTAACAGTTAGAAGTTCTAGTCTAGAAGATAGTAACGATATAGCTAACCCTGGTGGCAATATTAGTTGTACAGACGTACCTGCCAATAGGAAAAGTGTTTCTGAAAATATTGGCCGTGTTTTAGCTTCTTATGTAAGTTATAAATCTCTAAAACAACGCGTCTTATCTGGAGATAACCCTTTAAAACCCATCCAGTTTTCAACTCTCTTACAACACGCAATTAAAGAAAATTCTCCTGCTAAAAAACCTGTTTATACTTCAGGCGTAGCCTACTCTTCTGAACATGCTATCGCAATAGACGCAAGCTTTGGACATGGAGAAGGAGTGGTTAATGGAACAGTCGCTTGTGATCACTATCTAGTTTCCCCTTCAGGGCAGATCTTCCCAAAGATTCAAGAGAAAAACTCCAGAGTGTTTTGCAAGAACTCATCGCTTAGCTTTTTAGATAACCCTAGCTCTTATCGACACAGATCTAGCTTACCTTCAGAAGCTATTAGCTCCATCTCAAAAGCTACTAAGGTAATAGAGACATTTTTCAAGCAAAAGATGGACATCGAATTTGTCTATGACTTAGAGAGTAAGCAGTTATATATTGTGCAAGCAAGGCCTGTACCTAAGCCTTTAACAAAAGAACCTGAAGCTTCTAGTGTACGGCATGATAAAATCGTTAAATTCACTAAGACTTACCCTTGCTCTATAGGCTCAACTTTAACTTCTGTCTCTTATAATACTCAGCTTCTACACTCTCCAAAAGAGCTACTTATTGCAGATACCATCAATGAAGCCTTAAACACATACCTGCAAGAGAGCAGACCAAAATACAAGCTAGTTGTCATAGAAACCCCAGCTCCCGAATTTTCCCATGAATCGGCCCAGTTTAATCAAATGGGAGTGCATGTCCTTTACCTTAAAGATAGCAGTAAGCTGCAAAATGCTTTAAAGAAAAGTAAGCCATGCCTTTTGTTCGACCCTCAAAGAGCTTTAGTTGCAGACCTATCCTATCATGCTGAAAAAGACTCCAAACACCTGCATCAAAGTTTATTTAGCCCTAGCTCAGGCTTTTTAACAAAGGGTCTTATTCACGATGGAAACCATTTTCATATTTCAAACGTGAGCATGCAAAACTACTTCCCCGACAATACTTCTGAGCTTTTCAGCTTCTCAAAAGAATATACAAAACTAGAGGAAACAGAACTGCAAGAGCTGCTTTCTTCTGCCTATTCTACAGAAACTCTAGAGCACTTTCCCACCAGAAGTCACAATGAAATAACCACTAAAATTCAAAATAAATTAAAAAAAGCTTACCATAAAAACATTCTAGGCTTGCACTCTGACTCTTCTGAAACTCAAAAAGCTCATCTAAAAAAGATTCTTAGCAGGCTTTCACTAGAGCTAAAAAAAGCTCCTCATCAAAGATTACAAGCCCTTTTCACCTCCTCTCTTCTTATATCACTTGAAATAGACAAGCATATCAACATGGAAAAGCCCTTAGCAAAAGATCAGCAGTTATTTTTTCTAAAACTAATAAGCGCTCTAGAAAATTTGATCTTTTCAAGTGAATTAAGACCTTGTGATGATTCTTTATTCTCATACCTCCTCTACTTAGAGAAGAAGAAAAAGTATGCTAAAGAATTAAGAGAAGCTACTAGAGAGTACCAAGTAAAATACCATAAGAAACTTTCTGAAGCTGACAAAACACTTTTCCTAAGACAATTAGATATATCACAACACTTAATCCAAGCTAAAGCCGCTACAAGCTGGAAACATTTTATATTTGAAGCTCTTTCAAATAAAAGGCACACCAAAGTGCAAAGAATGTTAGAGGACTTAAAAACTAGGGGTCTTTTAGCCTGCTACTTAAATCAAGTTTTTGCCCAGTCTAGCTCTGTTGTCCACAAACTCTACCCTAATAGTAAAGACCACTCAAAACAAGTTTTTGACTACTTCTATAAACGTTTAGGGCAACAGCACAAAAGACTACTGAAAGAAGAGCGGCTTTTAAAAATTAAGGAAAAGCAAGCTTGCCTTGAACGCTGGGAACAAAAATTAGAACTTTGGCAGGACCCTCAATTATTTAACTCTCTATTCAAAGAATTTCAAAAAGACTTCACAAATCAACTTAACTCTCTAAGTTTTAAAACCAAAACAGACCTATTAGCAAGAAAAAAATTGCTCCAAATTTATATCAAAATGATTGACTTATATGACAAAAGCATTAAGTCATTAAAGATGAGCAGGCAGTACGCTGACACTCCAGAGTTACTACTAGAACGTTTCAAACTGATGCTCACCCCTTTTCTTTTATTGATGAACAATAGAATTAAAGAAATTCCAGTAAATGCATCTATCTGGAGTAAGTACAAACACCGCGGCCAGGTTATCAGCAAAATTACAAAGGCTTTCAACAAACTTTCTAAAGAGAAGGACCCAAAACAACTAAACTCTACGCCAGGTTTTTCTGTTGCAGCTGCAAAGTTAGGAAGTGACTATAAGTTTAAATATGCCTTTGAATCTTTCTTGGAAAAAGGACAACTTACCCTGGAGGATATTTTCTCCCTTATTCATCAAAATCTATTAAGCTCTGCGGTATACTTTGGCAGGTCTACAGTGATGAGCCGCTCATTACTTCCTGAGCCCCTGCACCCTTTAGTTAGCGCTTTAAGAGATAATAGAGGAAAACTTAAACTATCTTTACTAAACATTGAACAGGAAGATGAAATCCTAACCATCTCCTACAACTCTCCTCAAAATGAGCACAGCTTTACTTTAGATATTAACTACAACCTTCTAGATAAATCTGCTACAGTAGAGATAAAG
>JAACFD010000129.1 GCA_009937555.1 Chlamydiales bacterium
TTACCCCGGTTTTATCTATTCATACGGATGGTGATGGTAAAACATCTGTACGGACTCATGATACCTTCTTTAATATCACCTCCTGGAAAAACAATCCCTGGGAATTGTATGAAAGTTTAAAAAGCAAATTTGACATCAAATTTAAAGAAGTAAAAATATTAAATAGAGACCTGCACCTCACAGTGGCTAATATTGATGAAGCCGTCACGCTTTTTTCTGAATACTGCCAGGGAGTTGATAGCGGTGAGATAGCAATTAACCCCCTATTCAATAGGTGGGATGAATTTAACTTTAGCTTTTCACAGTTAAGCGAAGGTGGGGAAGTCGAAGAGTTTATCTTAAAATTGCATAGAGAGCCTACAGGTATCTCCCATGCTTTTTTTGATAAAAGAGGTTCTTTTGACCTCTCTCCTTTTTATGAGAAGCTACCTAAAATCACTACTATTTGCGCTCAAAAACAAGCCCCCCTTAAAGACTACCTCCTACCCACTACAGCTGAGGGAATTGAGGAATTTAAGCAAATTTGCCAAACAGGTAAATTTAGAGATGTTGAAAGTATTCGCATATGCAATATAGATACTTTGAACAAAGACTATATGCTGAAAATCCTACCTCCTAAAGCTGGTGAAGAAAGTCACAACCTTGAGCTTCATGCTCCCTACGAAGATGTTAAGAAAGCTCTTGTTCTACAAGAAGGCCTTTCTGATCACACTGCCGTTTCAGTATTAAACACCATCATGTATCGTTATCTGACACTTGAAGCAGTAGGTTTACTTCCTTCTAAAATTCTTTCATACGACGGTAGATCAAAAGCTCTTATACAGCCATCCGAACCTACAGTAAAAGAGCTAATACAGAGTCTAGATGAGTTTGAAGATGGGCAAGAGCTCTCTTGCATCAAACTGAGAGGACACTGGGAACCTAGCTTTCAAATTACACAAAATGAAGAAGGGAAGGTTCTAGTCAAAAGCAAAGTAGACATTACTAAAGGAGAAGCTCTTCAAATTAAAGCAGCTCTTAAGGCTAGAGGCTTTGAGCTAGCAGAAATAAAGTGTTTTATAGAAGCAGATGACCCAGCTAGAGCGGAAAAAGTTAGTAACAGTTTAAGCTATACCTTCATAAACTTAGATGATTTTGCTAGCACTATAGATGATAGCATTAAAGATTTTGCTCTAAGTGAAAGAAAAGGAATGCGCCCTGAAAGATTTTATATAGATGAGGAAGGAAATGAGATGGCTCATTTCCACTTTAGTGATGAAAGCTCCTCTGCATACATTGAGCTTGCAACACCAGAAGATAGACCCATTAAAAACTATGCTCCTGTAGAGGCATTGGAGTTATTCAAAAACCATCCAACTTATAGTAAAATTCAAGATCTTCAAGTAACTGTAAATGGAAAGGTTACCTACTTATACACTCCGTTTGAGGGAGAGCCTATAAACACACTAGATTTTTTAGATTTTCTAGAATCTAAAGTTGGTGCTCATGAAGAAGTGAAAAAGATAGGAACTGTAACAGTAGACACCAGTGAGCAAAAGTACTCCCTTGTATATTCTGAAGATAGATCTGGTTGTATCTTACACATACTAGACACTAGAGCTCTTTCATTGGGTCTACTACCCAAGTTAAAAAACTATAAAGTTAAAAGCGTTGTAGATAAGTTAGGGAATGAGCACTTTACCAGCTGTGAAAGTTTTGGAGCTCTATCTGCTGAAATTCCAGCTGTTATTAATAGAGCTTTTGATGACTCTAATCCCCTTATCATGCTTCACCTTGAAGACCCAGAAGCAGCACTCTCTATACAACGAGTAAGTCGTGAGCAACTAAATATTGAAGTTTCAGGTGAAGATTTTAGTAGATGGCCACCTGAAATAATCGAACAAATTAAAGAGCTAGCAAAAGCGGCAGGTATTGAAAACCTAACTGTTAACCAGGCAGGTCTTTGCAAGTTGAAAGCTTTTTTCAATGTGGAAAATGCTGTTATGGTATTTGCAATAATTGAAGCGCGCTTAGGCTCTCCTGTACCTTCCAAAACCTCATTTGATCTTTTAGACCCTAAAGAAAGTATCACTGTTGATGCTCTATACCTTGACCCTGAAAAAAAGAAGCTAAACCTAAGACTTCACTGTGATTCTCAAGAAATTGAAAGCCTGCTATCTCAAAGGTATCAGAGACACTATCAAGAGAATATTCTAGCTATTGAAGGAAAGAAAATATACTGTAAAACATTTGACTCCTTTGCTCTAGCTTCAGAATTTATCTCTACTCTTGACTCTCTAGGTGAGTCTATAGATAAAAACTTTACTCTAAAAGTTTTAGAAGGTGCATATACCTTTAAGTTTTCAGCAGATAGTACCTATGTAATATCGGCGAATAGTGATTTACAAAAAGAAGAATTAGCCCTATTACAGCAGACTATAAAAACAAAAGGGTTTGAATTAGCTGATCTTAAGTTTTATGAAACAGAAAAGGCGCAGACCTTTAAAGAGTTTGTAAAACCGGTTATGGATCAAAAGGACTCTATTGCAGCTGCAAAAAAACTCTTATCCCCCGCTCTACTCTCTAGCTTAGAAGAAAAATTATCTACTGTAGAGAATGACTCTTTAAGAAGTATTATAGTAGCAAATATAGAAGCCATAAAAAGCTTATCTGATTTTAACGACTTAATAGAGCGTCAGTCTAGACTATTAAAAGCACTTCATAATGCTACAACAAAAGAAGAGGTAAGGAAACTTTCACTTAAACTAAAGGCTGTAAAACTTCTCTTCGAGAAAGGCTTAGATACCTTTCATAACATAGAGCCATGTATACATAAACTTATTCTCCCCTACCTTAACACCGAACCTGTCGCAATAAGAGAGAAGTTTTTTGGCTTATTTGACTTTAGCCCTATCTCTAACCTAAGCCCTACATCCTCTGATGGCACTTAATTAGCTTATATTGACAATATAAGTGATGTATTTGTTGATTTTGAAACTTCAGCTCTTCCCTATTTCACAATGTACAAACAAGCTATAGCTAAACTTGAAAAACTCTTTGAAACAGATGAAGCAAGAACTAGACACTCCTCTGTGATAATTACAGATAGCATTTACGAGATAATAGCTGCCTGTGAACTCGGAGAGGAAGCGCGCTTAAATAAGCAAGTAAGAGATCTCATCTCCACAGAGGACTCCATCAACCCATTGAAAAAAGATTTACAAGACCTACTATGGGAAGAAGGGTTCTCTGATGAAGATTCAGCGAATTTATTAGGTTCCGAAGCTTGGGAATCCCGCTTTATAAAGATTTCAGAAAAGCTTGACAGACTTAAAGAAAAGCTTGATTTTATGACAGCACACGAAGAAAGCTTAAGTTCTCTTGATGCTATGGTAGAGCTTTACCAAGCCCCTGACGCAAACCGAGAAGCTTTATTTGAAGCATATACAAAAATATTAAATCTTGAGAGTACCCCCGAGGCATTACAGAGTGATCTTCAAAAAGGCTTATCTTGCTATAAAGATTTTGTTACAGAAGCTGAAAGGGTAATAGCTTTCAAAAAAGCTAGAAATAGGTTCAATGAAATCCAAGCTGATCCACTTAGTTATAAAAAAGTTAGAGGCTATTTATCTATTTTAGACTTCCTTCCCATAAAAGAAGCTGGCCCTAACCTCTCTCTTGGTTCAAGTATGCTAAAAAAATCACTTATGTATGATTATTTAGCAGCTCCAGTTTTTGATAGTCCTGAGTTTTCAGAATTACTTGCTACAAACTACTCTCACCCTGAAATTCCTGAAGGAGCTACAGAAAGTGAAAGAAAAGCACTGATATCAAAGGCTAGAAATGAAAGCCTTCAAAAAAGTCTTAAAGAAGTATTTAGTGGTGGAAAACTTGAGGACTTAACCGGCTCTAATAGCGATAGTTTCCAACAGCTTAAATCCAAGCTAAAAGGTTTTCCTGTTCTCTTTGCAGAACTTATAGACCCTAAATTTTACCAAACACTAAGTGATGAAGAAGCTGAAATTAACTCTATGGAGAATTTTGATGAATATCTAGACCGACAAAGTAAGTTTTTACATGACTCAGAGAAAAGTTATGAGGCTGCTAAATTAGCTAACGAAGCCTTCGGTTCAGAAGTATTACTTGAGCAAGTTATAGCTGAATCTAAAGCATTTAATCGCAATAGAATCGAAAAAAGCTTAGCTGTTGTAGCAGCTCAGAAATTATCTCGTAAAGGAAGTCAGGAGATTATTAGACTCTTGCAGCCAATACTAGAAAAACCAGCTGTGAAAGAGCTTTTAACAAGGCATCTAAATGAAGCTAGCTTCAACGGATACATTGACGAGCTAAAGGAAAAAGAAGCAGCTGGTAGTCTATCTCAAGATGAACTTATCTTACTTCGCTTTTCTGAAGCAATGCAACGTCTACAAGACAAGATGTTAACTACTCACATAATCGACCCTAAATTTTTAGCGTCTACCTATGATTTTTGTTGTTTTTACCTCGCCTCAACCTTTGGGCTAAACACATTTGAAAAGCCACAGGACAGCAGGCTTAAAAGCATTTTAGATACTGTCAACTCATACTTTTATGACCCTTCCAATGATAGTATTACAAAGGCATTAGCCTATAATTTTAATAACTTACTCCAACTTGCGAGCGAAACTCCTGAATTCCTTCTCAGTCACCTACCCTACTACCTTGAAGAAAATGCTTTGAGAAGTCACCCTATATTCTACTCTGACAACTATGAAAGCTTAAAAAGACATGAGAAAAATGAAAAAGATCAGCTAGCTAAAACTCTTGCTGTGTTTCCTCAGGAAAGGATTTCTGAAATTTTTGATCAAGAAAGTTCAGTAGAAGCCTCTCAACTTGCTTTTCTTGAGCACTTGCAAATAGCATACAAAGTGCAGTTTCGTAATGAATCTCTTTTAGGCTATGGCTTTACACTTAGCAATCCTGAACTATTAGAGCTAATCAGAAATAGCTCAAAAAAATTGTTAGATCTAGTTGAAGCATTTGCCAGTTCAACTTACAGAGGCCATGAAGAAGCTCACTATGCAGCTATTTTAGATGAAACCGCTATTTTTAAATCTCTTCTTTTAGAACAGGAAAAACAAAACAAAGCTCTACATGAAACTAAAACTAAGGACCTAAGAGCTGAGTTAAGAACTCAACTTGACGAACTAGAGGCCGGCAGTTTTTTAGAAAGAAAAAAAGCAAAGATAGATGCTTGCCTTCAATTTGTAAAAGACAACCCTATAGGTGCAGACTTTGACGATGATAGAGATGAATTAAAACAGGTAAAACATGTCATCAATGATGGAACGATGGGGTCAAGTGAATATGAGGGTTATAGACTAACTAAAACAGCAAAGTTTACTAAGCTTTTTTATGAGAGGTTAAAAGCTGAAGAAAATGCAGCGGGAGTTGATAAAAAACACCTTTTAAATACCCCCTATCAAGCAGCAGATTTTCCAGCTGAACTTGACCTTTTAGTAAGTTCTCTTGACCAAATAGCCAACATTCACAAGAAAATTTTAGATAACCCAGAAAGACGTCTTATCCAAAGCGAAGTTCTGCCTGATATTCTAAGAGAGCTAAATGAAAAAGGCCGTTGCTTTTTACCAGGAGGCTTCTCTAAATCACCATCTGGGCATGCAATGGCTTATGAAATATCAAAGGAAGATGATGGCAGCATTTCATTTTGCATCTATAATACTGGAGGAGGCATTGAGAACCATTATTCAGTATATGACAGCACCAACAAAAAAAGGCACTATCCTATTTTAGCGTATAAAATGCCTGGTGATACTGTTTTAGAAGGCGCTACATTCAAAGCTCCCTTTGAACGCTGGCTTTCTAATGTCCTTTCTATGTTATTAACTTCAAAAGATAATAATATTGACTGCCTTTATTCTTCTTTAAGCTCTGGTATTCAATACCTTTTTAATGGAACAGCTTATATCCCTCTTGATAAATGTTCCAGGCTAATCTCTCCTCAAAAGGAAGGTACATGCTCTCAACAAGTCCTGCGCCCTGTTACAAACCGCCATTTAAGAAACTTAGACGACTATAAACAAGCAACAACAGAATTTCAGCTAAGGGTTTTGATAGAGAGCTTTAATAAACATAAGGGAGAGCTCAAA
>JAACFD010000130.1 GCA_009937555.1 Chlamydiales bacterium
AATTAGGCGGCTATTTTTAATCTAATAAGGGTAATGATGGAGCTTCCGAAAGAAATTTCACAAAAGCTTAAAACAGCAACACTTAATGAGTTTCAAAACTCATTCTCTAAAGGCAGAGCTCCCATTTTCACCCGCTACATCCAAGACTTAAAGAAAAATGATGCTAACTTTAATGCCATCAATCATAGGGGAGAGACGCTACTTCACTATCTAGCGAGTAAAGAAGAGTTTAGCCACTTAATCCCAATTGTAAAAGGGGAAGTCAAGGACCTAGATTTAGAGAGGAAGAATTTAGATGGACGTTCACCCTTGCATTATGCTGTTATACATGGTAATGACTTAGGTGTGAAGCATTTAAAAGATGCTGGAGCAGATTTAGAGTGTAGAGATGACACAGGTTTTACTGCATTTCACTTAGCTTTTATCCATCGTCACCCTAAAATTATTGAGCTTTTAAGATCTTACGGGGCTGATTTACAGGCTTCTGATAATCAAGAGTGTACCCCTATTTTTCATGCAGTAAAAACGATTGCTTTTGACTTTGAAGATCCAGTGAAGCAAAAAGAGTACCTTAACCGACTAAAAATGATTGGTATTCCATTGAACTTTGATGTGAAAAACGTCAAAGGCCAGACTATTTTGCACATTGCTTGTCAAGAAGACAAAACTAGTTTCTTAGAGAAACTAGTAGCTGAAGGCGCTTTTGTAGATTCACAGGATAAAGAGGGGATGACCCCACTTCACTTAGCAACTATTTTAGATAAAAAAGAAGCGGTTGAAAAGTTAGTGGCACTAGGAGCTCGTTTAGAAGTACGCAATATAGAAGGTTACACAAGTTTTCAGTTAGCCCTTTTGGATAGAAACTTAGAGATGATGAAGCTATTGCTTAAGCAAGGCTCTGATGTGAATGGGACTAGCTCTAAAGGCTCTACTCCTGTCCACTTAGCAGTAGCAAGAGGCTATGATGATGAAACGGAATTTCTTATTGATCAGAAAGCTGACTTAAGTATTTTAAACCCTGATGGAAAGAATATCCTACACTTAGCTTGTGAGTTTGGCTTTGTTTCATTGGTGCAAAAGTTTTTAAGTGAAGAGCTTGCTGCTGTAGAAGATAAGAAAGGCAATCAGCCACTTCACTACGCTGCTTTAAATGGGCATAGCGCTGTTGTAGAGCTTTTACTAAAAGCAGGGGCCAACCCTTTAGCAAAGAACTTACAGGATTTTACTCCTAGAGCCTATGCTCTTTTTAATGAACATGCTAAGACTGCTCAGTTATTTGAAGATGATCTGTATACAAAAGAAATTCTTCTTCTGCATACTCTACTATATTTAACAGAGTTAGGGCCTGAATCAGATTTTGTCTATCCCTATTTTGCTAAGAAGATGGTAGGGGTAACAGAGGAATTTGTAAACGATTACCCTTTCAGAGGTTTAGAAGAAGGGGAGCTTAAAAGGCTACAAGCTTGTTTTGATACCTTACTTTTTAGCCATGACCCTGGAGAGCTTCTATCCTTTTATAAAACGCAGCACTTTTTAGCTCTTTGCTCAGGATGGAAGTCATCTTACTGCAGCGTAGCTTTTCTAGATCACTATCTGGTGATAAGCAATCGTATGGAAAGAAAAGGTAACCATAAGACAATAGAGATTTTCCAATTTAATCCAGAAAAACTAACCCTAGCTATAGTAGACAATATTATTAAGCAAAGGGAAATGCAGTTTGATGAGTCTTATGACTATTTATTTGGCGACCTTCTAGCTATTCTTGAAGCGAAAGAAATTAACCTTCCAGGACCTTTGAAAAAGCAAGTCTACATGCCTGCAGTCTTGCAAAAAGGATCGGGAGCTTATGGATCACTAAAAGCTCTTGATTTTGCCCTTTCAGGTTTAATGTCTTTTGAAAGACGCAAAAATCTTATGGATAATCTTGCCGAGGTAGAGAGGGAATTTTTGGCGAGAAACCAGATTCTAGTGCTAAAAGCTTTTAACCAATATTTATCTCTACACTTACCAACAGGTAGAGATGAGTTTAACTTCAAAGATCATGAGCTAGTTCTGCTTGAAGGGATGTTAGAAGTAAAGTTATTGAATAAGATATGGATAAAGATTAATGGACAGCAAGAGCGTTTTAAAAGTGAGAGCGATCCTTTATCCAATCAAATTGAAGAGCTATTTGCTAGTTCACAGAAAATGTGGGCAGACCTTCTAGAACATGGTGATCAATACCGCTTAGATGTTTTTATCAAAGGGGTTTCATGTGATAGCGAAGAAGTTCAAATTGCCTCATGCAAAGCTCTAATGGAGTATGCTAAAGTTAGTTTTCCAGTAGAAGCAATAGATGGCATGTTAGAAGCTCTTAAGCATAGTCCCTTAAAAATAAAAGTCTTTATTATTGAAGTCTGTTCTTTTGCGAATAAAGCTGGGGTTGAGAAAGTTGTAAAAGGGCTGTTGCCACTTTTATCAGATCCTAGCCCTGTGTTAGCTCAAGCCGTAATGAGGGCTTTGAAGAAAATTGGAAGCCTGGCGATTAATTATGTAATGTCATCATTAGAAAATTCAGAAGGGAAAGAAAAGCAGCTCTACATTGATGCATTAAAGCAGCTGGGAATGGATCAGAAAACCATTGATGAAATTATTAAAAGAATGGAAAGAAAAGGAAGCTAGAGTATAGCTTCCTTATCGTCTTTTTTTTGCTTAGAAATCGTATGAAAAGTTAGTCAGGTTAGTTACCCACATCTCTACGATACGCTCGTCATTAAAACGGTAGATATGAATACCGGTAGTTACTAAGCTTTCTTTATTATCTTCACTTTTGCTTTCCGCACTAAGGCTCCAGCGTACTACCACTTTATTGTCTTCAGCTGAAAACAAATCATGGATATGTAAATCAGGTGTCTTAAAATTTTCGTGAAAACGCTCAACAGATTGTTTTAGGGTCTCAAAATCGCCAACAAAACCTTTTCCACCCCAAGATTGTTTGTGATGTACTAGGTAAGGGTTACAAAAGTTA
Source organism: Chlamydiales bacterium (assembly GCA_009937555.1). GTDB lineage: Bacteria > Chlamydiota > Chlamydiia > Chlamydiales > JAACFD01 > JAACFD01. The sequence continues at coordinate 3,008 of JAACFD010000130.1, forward strand.
GGTAAGCTTTCACTTTTTCCTTCTTTCCATATGTCGTTGAAGAAGTTTTTAATAAGCTCCTTCTGTTCGGTTTTTTCTAAAGGCATAACTGCAGTCATAATTTACCTTCCTTTATTGAAAGTCTTAAATTGGTGAAACAAGTCTAGCAAAAGTTGCAATTCATTTCAAATTGAGCTACTTTATTGATATTAAGTACAATAGAGTGGTTTTGTAGAGAGCTCACTCTTTTCAAAAAAGAGAAATAAAAAAATGCATCCCTTGTCGCAAATGTTTGATAGTCTAGGAGAAAGAGTTTCTGAGCTTAAGGGCTTTTCTTTGTGGGAAAAGCATTTTTATCTTCGCTTAGACCCTAATTTAGATCAAAATGTGACTGGAAATAAGCTCTGGAAGTTATATTCGCTCTATCAGCATAGAAATGAATACTCATCTCTAGTTTCTTATGGAGGGGCACAATCTAATGCTTTAAGGGCGCTGGCTTACTTTTCAACAGTTTATAATAAAAAATGCTACTACTTTGTTAGTAAATTACCTGAAAAAAAATGTATCCATCCTGCTTCTAACTTAGTCTATGCCCAAGCTGCAGGGGTTATTATAAAAGAGTGTAAAACAGCTGACTTAAGAGAAGCTTCACTTGAGTTTTTCTCTAAACACTCTAGCCATAAAGACCCCTGGCGCTTTGTAGAGCAGGGGATTGGAGATAGGGGAGCAAAAAAAGGTTTAGAGCGTTTAGCGAATGAGCTTCAAAAAGAGGTAGACCATTTAGCTGTAGGCAAGAGTAAACTCTGCCTTTGCTTACCCGCAGGTACGGGTGTTAGTGCTTTTTATCTACAGCAAGCACTTAGCATCCCTGTAGTGTGCACTTCATGTGTGGGTAGCAAAGAAAGTTTACTAAAACGTTTTGAGGATATGAATGAAGATAGCGCGCAGCTTCCTCTAGTAATCGAGACAAAGAAAAAGTATGCACTAGGTAAATTATATCTAGAGTTTTTTGAGCTTTACAAGCAAATGAAAGGAGAGGTAAATATAGAGTTTGATTTGCTATATGATATGAAAATGTTAACTGCAATACACGATAATATTACTGAACTACCTCCCCATATAGTTTATGTGCACTGCGGAGGTATCGAAGGGAATGTTAGCATGTTAGCTAGATACCAAAGGAAATTTTGTAGATGAGAAAAATAGCCACCTTTTTATGCCTGACAGTAATCTATTCACTAAACGCTCAAGAAGAAATACAGAGCGATGCTGTTGAAGTAAATAAACAAGTGACGCCTGCTATTGAAGAAGTGATGCTACCAGATGAAATAGAAGTGACTAAAAAAATAGAAGAGATGGATGCTGAGATAAAAGGTTCGGCTTATGGCTATGGTATTGAAGATGAAAAAGAATACCTTAACCCTTTTGCCAAGACAAGAAAGCAAGCGCTAGAGGGGGATAGTCAGGCCCAAATGGAAATGGGAATGCTATACCTTAAAGGAAGTGAAGGGCTAGATCGAGATGTAAAAGAAGCTTATAAGTGGTACCAGATGGCAGCCAATCAAGGCGAGCCTACAGCTCTTTATACAGTAGGTGAAATGCATGAACAAGGTAAAGGGACGGTTCAAGATAGTGAAAAAGCATTTCACTCTTATTTACAAGCAGCCAACAAAGGTCTACCTTTAGCTCTGCTCAAAGTGGGAAGGATGTATGAAAAAGGTGTTGGAGTTGTCTTAGACCTAAGACAGGCAAGGCATTGGTATACAGAATCTGCACAAACAGGTGATAAAGAAGGACTTTACCGCTTGGGTAAACTATTTTTTTATGGTCAGGGTACCGAGCAAAATTTAGTCAAAAGTTATGCTTTATTTGCTAAAGCTGCTAGTAAGGGTCATTCTAAAGCTCTAAATATGAGAGAGCTGTCTATGCAGGGTCTCAGCTCTTTAAAAATTGAAAGAGCTGAAAAACTTTCTAAAAAAACTTTCAATCGTCAAGACTACTAAAAAAAAGCTAGCAATTGTGCGCTTTCATTTTGAAGTAATAGCTGCGTTTGCTAGAATGTTTGTTTTATTTTTAAGCAATTTTTAAAAATAAGATAATTCTAAATAAACTTTTTAGGAGATATGATGAAAAAACATCTAATTAGCCTTATACTAGGTCTAACAGTAGTTACAACAGCTTTAGAAGCTAAAGTAAGTGGTAAACTAGATCTAGGTCCTGCTCATGCTACTATGAAAGTGTATGACGATGGCGTTAAAATTAGAAAGAAAGAACTTAACGGTGCTAAGTTTAACGGTACTCTAGTAATGAAAGAGCCTAATTCTTGGTATAATGGACTTTGCTTTAAACCTGACGTTACTTTCATGAAAGGTGGCGATGAGTACACTTCAGTTGGTTTAGGTATTGGTTACTTTATTCCTCTAAGCATGGTTTCAGAAAAGTTAGAAAAACTTTCTGTAACACCATATGCTGGTGGTTCACTAGGTCGTTTAGAAGTTGAAAGAACTTCTTGGACTGTTCCTGCTCTTATTCCTGATGGATTAGGCGGAGCTTCTGCTGGTACTTATAGATCAGCTAGAACTGACTACTTTAGCACTGCTTCTATCGGTATGGACATTGGAGTAAGCTTTACAGATAAACTACTTTTATCTTTAGCTGCTGTGTACAAGTTCAACCAAGTTAGATCAAAGAAATATGATCAACAAACAGTAAATGCAACTACAGCTTTTACCTTCAACCCTGCTAATGAAAGAAGCGCTGCTGCTTCTCATGGCTGGAGCTGGGCAGCTCAATTAGACTACTATGTTAATGACAACTGGTCTGTGGGTCTTGCTTACGGTTACGAAGGTTCTAAAATGAAAGAGAAGCTATCCTCTAAGCTAGACGGTTTCCGTCTTAGTGCAGGATACACTTTCTAATTAGTGTAGATCTTTTTTAAAAGCCACCCTAGGGTGGCTTTTTTTTTCTTTTCTTTTTTTACATCTTTTTTTATAGCCTATACCCCTCTTTAAAGGAATAGAACAAGCGAATTTACCTATGCCGTTGATTATTAGCCGTCTCTCTCTACCTAGTACTAAAGAAGTAATAAGTACTTTAACCTCGCCTAGATCTTTAAAGATTACCTTTGCCACAAGTT